>JAOUGQ010000314.1 GCA_029865515.1 Nitrospirota bacterium | reverse complement strand
TTCATAGAAAAACGGGCCAAACCTGGACGCTCCGTCCTCCCGCTTCACCAATAAGTCCGGTCGCCCCACAAAATTCTCATGGATAAGACAGCCTTGATAAATAATGGCCACCCCATGTTCCATCGCCAGCAGAGTTTCCTGAAAAGCGGGCTCCACGGCCAGATGCTGCATGTCCACGATGTCTTGATCGCCAAGCGAGCTTATATAGTCCCGCTCGGTCTGCAGCCCCACTTCCCACAACAATTTCACAAATGAACTCACCTCGGACTTTTCTGTAGGATCGCCATTAGCATCCAGAAACACCCGATGCTGACACTTTGTGTAGTTATAGAGGTCTTGAGCGGTAATGCGCTGCCGGGCCATATCTAGGAGGGACCAGAAACATCTCCCTGGGGAGAAGTCCAGGCAATACGATATTTCACATGAGGAATAATGGTGTGATCACTCGTTGCGACAAGCCTAGCACAACACAAAGATAAGGAGGTAGAGAGAAAAGTTTGGATAGAGATATTATTCAGGAACCTTTTGGCCGGCCAGGCGGTCGCAAGGTTGAATCCAAGCCAAATCGTTTGGCTATCCGGACAACCCAGGCATCACCCCCAAAGGGGCGCCCCCGATTTACAGACACCCGTAACGCCTCCAACTCCCCGGCTGTCTCCGGCTGATTCACCCGCCTCAGCCAATTCTTGGGCTGTTCGACCGGCCACTTGCTGAGCCACCCGGCCAGCCTCGGATCATCTTGAACGCGCCGCCACAGACTCGACCACTGCCAGTCTTCCGCTCGACTCACCAGCGACGCCCGCAGGGCATTGCGTTCAACGTAGCGCGCAACGGTCAAAAAATGGTCATCGGTCTGTACCGGAAACGATTTGAAGCGCCCCTGATACACGGGTCCGGTGCCTGAAGTACGTCGATGCACATGCCAGCGTTGGGTATGAGTCACGGTGATCCACCGCACCACGTCGGACAGTTCTCCATCGTGTCTCGGCCAGAGCAGAAGGTGCCAGTGCGTCGGCATCAGGCAATAGGCGGCGATACGTATCCCGGTCCGGTCGTGGGCCTCCGCCAGAATCTTCTCAAACCCGGCATAGTCGGCAGGCTTGTTAAACAGGGAGAGACGCCCCACCCGGCGATTGAGCACATGGTAAGCCAAGCCTCCAGTGGCCAGGCGCGGACGACGCGGCATAGACCTTTCTACCCAACCCTTACTAGAAAGTCAATAAACGACTCCCGACCCCTTTTGATCGACCCCTTTTGATGACCACTGCGAGATGCGAACGTACAACATTGGTCCACGCAATTTCGCCTACTAACCGTTGCTGTTCCAGACGTTCGGTCATGACTTGTTGAATGGTCAATTGCTGTTGAAGCAGTCGCTCGGATTCCTGCGCGGCATACGCTTCCAGCATTGCCAGACGTACTCGTCCACGCGCCAACCAGGCCGCATCCGATATTCGCAAGTGCGCCGCATCAGCGAGATGCTCGGCTTTATCCATACGAAATTGACCTTTGCCCACGGTTTTGGAAGGCCACCCGGTTTTTAGTCTAGTCACACTCTCAATAAATTCCGCAGCCCTTCGCTAGACAGGGTGCGCGATTCGATTGGATAGGCAGATTCGACGGCCTTTAACGGACGATCCTGAAATTGGATACACCCGATAAGGGATAAGCTCAAGAGGCTACATATAATCAGAACGGACAAAAGCCCAGGCATATTAGGAATAGCAACAATCCATTCCCAACGGCAGCATGACAAGATGATTACAATGTTGTCAAAATTGAACGGATATCGGTCAAAATGAACGACGTGTAGCCTCTCACTCTACGAGCAAAGCCTCAGACCCTGATCGCCTAAGAGGTCATATCCCAGAATGCTCTAGGCGATTGAGTTTCGAAAAATCTGAGTCCTCCCGATGGAGGCTTCTAACTAGCAGTCGCTGAAGATGATGCCCGCAGTATTGAGGCTGGCCCCAACAAGAAAGACCAAATGTTTAGTGGCAACAAGGGCATACGGGCCTTTCCCTTGTCCATTAGGATGTCATGAAGAGTCTCAGTCTCTCATCATCGGTGCCTGGACGTTCTTTACAGTTGGAAGGCCTTTCGAGCAGACGAGGGGGAGTTCGTCCCTTATTCTCTTAATCGAAGACGACGGTTTTACGTCCGTAGACTAAAATCCGATGTTCTACATGCAGTCGGATCGCTCTAGCCAGAACCAGCACTTCCAGATCACGGCCCTTGCGGATGAGATCCTGCACGGTATCCCGGTGGCCGACACGGACCACGTCCTGCTCGATAATCGGCCCTTCATCCAACTCAGGAGTGGCGTAATGCGCCGTCGCCCCGATGATTTTGACTCCACGATCGTAGGCTTGATGGTAGGGCTTGGCTCCCACGAATGCCGGGAGAAAGGAATGATGGATATTTATGACAGGGCACCCGATTTCCTGTAAAAACTGTTCACTAATTATTTGCATGTAGCGGGCCATCACGACCAACTCCACCTGATGCTCACGAAAGACTGCCAGGACTTCCCGTTCCTGCTGTTCTTTGGCTTGAGGAGTGACCGGGAAGCATCGAAAAGGAATATGAAAGAGGTTAGCCCACCATTCCGTGGTCTGGTGATTGGAAACAATAACGGGAATTTCTATCGCCAACTCCCCTCGCCGATGTCGTTGCAACACATCGACCAGACAATGATCATATTGAGACACCAGGATTCCAATTCGAGGCTTTCGATCTGAAAAATGTACCTGAAAGTTCATCCCGAAAATCTTGGCGATGGGGCTGAATGCGTTGGCAATCTCTTCTTGAGGAATCTGAAATCCCGCCATATCAAACACCGTCCGCATGAGAAAGTCTCCGGTTTCCCGATCCGTATGGTGGTCGGAATCCAGAATGTTCCCGCCAAAATCATGAATAAAACCCGAGACCCTCGCCACAAGGCCCTTATGGTCCTTGCAGGTAATCAATAAGATGGCCGTCACATTGTTCATTGGGACTCCTTCAGGCATTTCTTCCTATCTGACAACTCCAAAATGGTGCACACGAACTCAAAGGGCAATTTTCAACATAGGCGAACGGCAGGAACGATCGCCAACTCTCCCTCCCTGGAGGGTTGGCCAATCATAGCGGAAGGACCAGATAGGGGAAAACTCTACTCACTCGTTTTTTGATCGTATTCGGCGGCCTCGACAAAGAAATACGTATGGCATGCACGATCGATAAACGTCTTGGACAAGGTCGGCGGCACCCCGTTAAATTTGGCGATACTGACAATCTGCTCGATCAAATCCCGGGGATGACAACTCCGCATATTCAATTGATACTTTTCATACACAAATTCCAATAAATACTGCACGGCATCCGGGTCATAGGGCACGCCCTTTTTCATGCAGACTTCTTCAAAGATTTGTTTAAACCGTTCGGGTGTCGGATCGGCAATGTAGATTTTGTTTCTGATCCGGCGGAGAAACGCTTCATCGGCCAGCTTGGCGGGCTCCAGATTGGTGGCAAACAAGACAATCGTATCGAACGGAATCTGGAACACCTTCCCGGTATGTAACGTCAGGTAATCCACCCGCTTTTCTAACGGCACAATCCACCGGTTTAACAAATCCCGGGGACGAACCAATTGGCGCCCGAAGTCGTCAATTAAAAACACGCCACCATTGGCTTTAATATGGGGAGGAGCCTTGTAGTATTTCGCAGATTCATTAAAGGAAAGATCAAGCGTGGCCATGGTCAACTCACCGCCGGCAAACTCGATGGGACGTTTACAAAGAACCCAGCGGG
>JAOUGQ010000052.1 GCA_029865515.1 Nitrospirota bacterium | reverse complement strand
TGTGCTCACAAGACAGTTCTCTCCGCTGGAATTTTTTTCATGTCTTGAATTTTTTGAGAAAATCAGTCGGGTAAAAATATAACATTCCTTTTTGGGAATTAGGTGGGAACATTCTATGCAGGGACCCGTGGGACTGCTTGACATTATTCAAGCAATCTGTCCCAATACACAAAACTAATGGAACAAAGCCACCCTCAAAAACTGGCTGTACGCAGCAAGGGCGTTTGTTCCGTTCCTTCCTTAGGTTTTGAGGAGAGGTTGAATGAATGTCATCAGAGGCAGGATAGATTGTCCTCTCAACGTAACCATTGCGAGATCAGAAGGGCTCGCCAGTAAGCTTCTCTCCCCCCTGTTGTTGCCTCTTTGATCTCTCTCGCTTCGCCCTTTGACCGGGTCGGCCTGTCTTTAAATCGAAAGGATTGAATCTTGAGTCTCAACAATCCTCAAATGCCAATTGCCTCTTCTATTCTAATCGTGGACAAGGATCCTGAGAAAACTATCCCTGTTATTCGGGAAGGCGAAGAATATTCCGTCGTGATTGTGAATAACGGGCAAGAGGCCCTCACTCAGGTCAAGCAACGTTCCTATGATGTTGTGCTGGTGGATGGGAATCAGCCGGATAAGGAGGCGTTGTCCCTGCTGGGTTCATTGAAACAATCAAATCCCCATTGTCCGATTGTCATCCTCAGCAGCGTGCTGGAAACCAAGGACAAATCCGAATTCCTCAACCATGGTGCCTTTGATTTTCTCAGAAAGCCCTATACGGCGGATGAGTTCAACGATACTCTCCGGCGGGCGTTGGATTTTAAAGCCGCTAGAGCAATAACGGAGAATACCATGAGCGGACCGATTGCGAGTGCAGAACGGTACCGTGCCATCGTCCAGACTGCTCAGGATGCGATCATTTTGGGAGATCAGGATGGGCGCATCCTGTCCTGGAATGAGGCTGCGCAAAACATGTTTGGGTATACCGCGGAGGAGGTCGTCGGCAAACCCCTTACCCTCCTTATGCCCCCTCGTTATCGTCAAGCCCATCAACAAGGCCTGGAGCGGGTCCGGTACACTGGCGAAATGCGGGTGGTGGGGAAAACGGTCGAACTGCACGGTTTGAAAAAGGGAGGAGATGAGTTTCCTGTCGAGCTTTCCCTCTCTCGTTCAGTTGAAACAGAAGAGGGTTTTTATTGTGGCATCATTCGTGACATAACTGAGCGGAAGCTCGCGGAGCAATCCTTGAAAGAGAATGTGGACCGTTTGCGGAAAATCTTTGCCACCTCGAACGATGCGATTTTTGTGTTTGATCTTCATAAGGGCAGAATCCTTAATGTGAATCCCAGGGCCTGCGCGATGTTTGAATATTCCCATGAGGAATTATTGTCCCTGCCGTTCTCTGCTATTCATGGGGAAGCAATCCACAAGTTCCACGCGTTTTGTGATTCTGTAGGCGAGAAAGGGCAGGGGTGGACAGATGAGTTGACCTGCATCACCAAATCGGGCCGTCCTATTTTCTGCGAAATTTCAGCGTCGATCATGGGATTTGATGGCAGTCAATGCATGGTGTTTTTTGTGTGCGACCAGTCTGCTCGAAAAAAGGTGGAAGAAACCCTGGCGGAGCGTGAAAATCGTTTTCAATTGACCCTCGATAATATCAGCGATGCCGTGTTTTATGCAGATTTATCCGGGAAGATTCTTTGGGCGAATCAGCAGGCCCTCAGCTTATTTGAACGGTCTTCGGAAGAGCTTATCGGGTCCCCTCTCATGGAATGTCTCTCTCCGGAGGCCGGGGCTTTGGCAGAATCTCGGCTTGCGTCTATCCGTGCGGGCGCCTTGGTGCCTCCACTGGTAGAGTTCGAGGTGGTTCGACCGGACGGTTCCGAAAGATGGATTGAAGCCAATGTGAGCAATGTGACTCAAGATGGGAAAGTCATTGGTCGGATTCTGGCGGGACGTGACATTACAGCCCGCAAGCAGTCAGAGCTCGCACTTCGGGAGGTCAACCGTTTGCTGATGGTAGATGCCGAATTAGGGAAAATTATTAATCAGAATTTAGATTTTCAAGACATTCTTCAAGACTGTACTGAAGTTCTGGTTCATCATCTCAATGCTGCCTTCGTTCGAATTTGGCTACTCAATCCCGATACGCAAGTGTTGGAACTTCAAGCCAGTGGCGGTCTTTATACGCATCTCAATGGTCCCCACAGTCGCATCCCTGTGGGTCACCTGAAAATCGGGCAGATTGCTGCGGAGAAGAAACCGCAACTGACCAATGCGGTCATCGGAGATCCCCGAATACCAGAGCAGGAATGGGCAAAACGAGAGGGATTGGTGGCCTTTGCGGGATATCCTTTGGTGAGAAACCAGGACGTGGTTGGCGTTATCGGGTTGTTTTCCAGGCACATGCTGACGGACATGACGTTGGATAGCCTGAGAAGAGTGACAGACCGCATCTCTATGGCGATTGAACGTCATCAAGCTTTACAGGAATACCAAAAGCTTGCGAGGCACAACCAACAGATTCTTGCTTCTGCCGGAGAGGGGATTTACGGGGTGGATCATGAAGGCAAGACGACCTTTGTCAATCCCGCTGGGGCCAACATGCTTGGTTATGAAATCAAAGAACTCATTGGAGTGTCTATGCATGCCACAATACATCATACGAGGCTTGATGGATCCCCCTATCCAGGAGAAGAATGTCCGATTTATGCCGCTTTCAAGGATGGCCGGACTCAGCATATTGATGACGAAATTATGTGGCGGAAAGATGGCACCAGTTTCGAAGTTGAATATACCAGCACACCCATGTGGGAGGATGGACGACTGGTTGGAGCGGTGGTGACGTTTCAAGATATCACTGAACGAAAAATCCTGGCTGCTGAATTAGTGGAGAAAACCAAGCTGGCTGAAGTCACTCAGGTGGTGGGGGATATTGGTCACGATATGAAAAATATGCTTATGCCTGTTCTTAACGGGGCCAAGCTTGTGGAGGAGGAGCTTCAAGAGCATTTTGCGACTCTAAGCGGGATGCCGATACCTATGAAGGAAGTGGAAGCCAGTAGGAATTTCACGAAGGAAGCGCTTACAATGGTCGTGGATAACGCTCGCCGTATTCAAGATCGTGTTCGCGAAATCGCTGATACAGTGAAAGGCATCACCAGTCCTCTCCGGCTTGCACCTTGCCTGGTCGCTGATATTGTAGAAGCCGTCTTTGCGGCACTGCGACTCTATGCCACAGAGAAGGGGGTTTCCCTGCGTGTCCAGGGACTTGATTCACTTCCTATCATTGAAGCGGATACCAATCGGTTGTTCAATGCCTTGTACAATCTGATCAATAACGCGATCCCTGAAACACCCGTCGGTGGATCGGTGACCGTTGTTGGTTCGCTAGGGTCTGAGGCCCAAACGGTTGTGATTCGTGTTGCCGATACAGGAGGGGGGATGCCTCCTGAAATCCGTGATTCCTTATTCACCAAGGGGGCGATTTGCGGAAAAGCCGGAGGCACGGGACTGGGAACCAAAATCGTGAAGGATGTGGTTGATGCCCATGGAGGAACGATCACTCTTGAGAGTGAACAAGGGAAAGGCACCACCTTCACGATGGAGCTGCCTGTTCATCACTAAACCGGTTGAGGTGATATCCCACGACTCAAACGGATTCTATACTTAGGGGATCCCTGCTCGAGAAGAATAATCGCATGGCGGCTTTCTGCTAGAACGAGGATATTGAAGCGAAACGGTTGCATCGAAACCCCTTAAGGATCCGGGCAATGGGCCGTTGGTTCGCTTGTGTAAATTACATCCTGTTTTTTCATCCTACCTCTTAAGTTCTCCTGCTTATTCACCTGTTTCCCAATATGTGTGCGACTCACCGCACATGGGCGGCCCAGGATGCTGTGTCAACATATCCGGAATGTCTTGGAGGCTCACGAATCATGCGGATGTTGAATGGTTTCATCTCCTGGTTGAAAATAGATTCAGGATTTGTGTATTTAAGGTGGCCTAAGGCTTATGATGCACATTCGAATACTCTTGTATTTTCACTTTCAACTAAGACCCTTCAAGTTTCCCTCGCCCCGTTGGGGAGAGGGGTGAGTGAAGGACAAAGTCCAGTTTGAAAGTTAAAATACGAGAGTCTTTCTCTCAGCTGGGTCTCTTGGGTAAGATGCTTTCGTTTATTATGAAGGAGAAACATGTATGTCTAGGAATGCAGGATTTCAACTGACCTTAGATTTGGAAGGTCGTCAATGCCTGGTGATCGGTGGTGATGAGGAGGCTGTTGAAAAAGTCAATCGGCTCCTTGAGGCCGGGGCCAAAATTACGGTGGTCAATCCCACGCTTCATGTGGAATTGCGGAAACTCACTGCCTCCGGAAAGATTATCCATCGTGGCCGGACCTTTCGGTCTACGGATGCTCCAGGCGTTGTGTTGATTTTGAATGTGTTGAAGGACGATCTGGACCTGGCCAAATCCTTATATGAGTTAGCGAAAACGGAGCGGTGCTTGGTGTGGTCTATGGACCAGCCTGATTATTCAACGGTCACGATGCCTGCGCTGGTGAAACGAGGGAATCTCAGGATTGCGATCAGTACGAGTGGAACCGCTCCGGCCCTGGCAAAAGTGCTCCGCCAGAATTTTGAGGCCATTTTTGATGATGAATTCGAACAGTTTCTGGATTGGTTGGGCGCTCTGCGTGAGGAATTGAAAAACACGGAGGTCAGCGATCTACGGCGGCGTGAACGTTTGACCCAAGCCGTCAATGGGTTTCAATTCAACGGGGAGTTGCAGTACCCCAATAGTTGGAAACTCTCAAGTGAGGCGCAGGTGGAAGAGGTGGAAGAGGTGGGAAAGGAAGGTGGGTAATGGTGTTGTTGGAATTTAGTATGTCGCCCCTTGGCAAGGGGGAAAGTGTGGGGAAATATGTGTCCCGATCGTTAGACCTGATTGATAAAAGCGGTGTGGATTACCGGCTTAATCCCATGGGTACGGTGTTGGAAGGGGAGTGGGATGACGTGTTTCGAGTCGTGAAACAATGTTATACCAGGATGAAAAAGGACTGTCCACGGATTTCTTGTGTGATTAAGGTGGATTACCGGCGTGGGTCCAAAGGCCGCTTGTCTGGAAAAGTGGTCAGTGTTGAAAAACGCTTAAAACGCAAATTGAAAACGTCTTAACCAGCAGACTGTTCGTGCTGGCGATTGTATGCGGTTGTTCTTGTGATGAGGATGGACCGGCCCGTTATTCCCGGACATCTTTTTCTGAGTGTGGTAGTAGGATTGGGTGGGTAGTGTTCAGTGGGTGGTGAATATAAATCCGGTTGGCTTTGCCTCCGATCCCGCATAGTACTTCATAGGGAATGGTCTTCAACCAATCCGCATAATCTTCGGCCGTAATTTCCCGCGTTCCCTGCCTTCCCAATAACACGACTTCTTCTCCGATGGTTGGGTTGGGAATGTCCGTGACATCTACCATCATCATATCCATACAGATCTTTCCAATAATGGGGGCTGGTTCTCCTTGGATCAAGACATGTCCCACTCCTGTGAGGTGACGGGGGAAGCCGTGGGTATAACCCACCGGCAGGACGGCAATGTGTGAAGGTCTCCTCGTGCGAAAGAGTGCGTTGTACCCGACGATTTCACCAGGCTGAAGTGTGCGAAGATGGGCCACATAGGTGGTGGCCTCCATCACGGGTTGGAGTTGGATGGACGGGGAAGGGCTTTCCTTTCTTGGAGCATAGCCATACAGCATTAACCCGGGTCGGACCATTCCCAAGTGGGAGGTCGGATGAAAGAGAATTCCTGCGCTATTAGCCATATGAAGAATTGGCGCGTGAACTCCCAATCTCTTCGTCTGGTCGATAAACTCCAGAAATTTGTGGATTTGCTGATTGGTCAACGTGGGATCATGGTTGTCGGCATCGGCAAAATGGCTCATAAGTCCCTGTATTTTAACCGGGGAAGCTGAGGTGTTTAGCCCGGCGAGTAAAGAAAGAGCCTGATCGGTTTCGAACCCTAGCCGGTGTAGTCCGGTGTCGACTTTGAGATGAACAGGAAAGGGATTTTTGTGGAGAGGAAGTTGTTCAATAAGTTTCTGAAAAATTTCAATACGGGAGATGACCGGAGTTAATTGATGGTGAATGATTTCTCTCAAGTGCCCGGGTAAGAGAGGGCCCATCACTACGATGGGGCAGTGAATGTGATGTTCCCGAAGGGCAATGCCTTCCAGGACGGATGCCACTCCGAATCCAAAAATCCCCAAGGGTTCCAAGGTCTGAGACACAGGAATCGCCCCGTGGCCATAGGCATCCGCTTTGATTATGGCCAGAATTTTCGTGTGCGGAGCGATCCATTGACGGACCTGTTGGAAATTTAATGTTAACGCATCAAGGTTGACGGAAACGGTAATTGGAGAGGGGGGCCGTGGAAGGTCGGAAAATGGGAAAGACCGGATAGGTTTCACAAAGGATTCCTCAGATGGCGAGTATTTCCTCCTCTTTTTTCTTGATCAATTCATCGACGGTTTGTATGAATTTGTCCGTCAGCTTTTGGTTTTCCGCTTCCAGCCGGCGAAGAGCGTCTTCGGTCAGAGAGCCTTCTTTTTGAAGACGTTTAAGTTCATCATTGCCGTCGCGGCGGAATCCTCGAATTTGCACTTTGGTTTCTTCACCGTATTTTTTGCTGAGTTTAACCAAATCTTTCCGGCGTTCTTCGCTCAGCGGGGGGATCGGGAGACGGATCAGTTTTCCATCATTTGACGGAGTAAGGCCCAACTCCGAACTAATGATGGCTCGTTCGATTTCTCTAATCTGTGACGTGTCCCACGGTTGAATGGTGATCATTCGGCTTTCAGGGATCGCGAGATTGGCGACCTGCTTGAGTGGAGTTGGCGTCCCGTAATAATCAACTGTGATATGGTCGAGTAACCCCAGGGATGCTCGACCGGTTCGAAGGGCCATGAATTCTCGTTTTAAGTGCTCGATGGCTCCCTCCATTCGTTGGGTGACTTTTTGAATGGTTGGATCGCTCATAATCATTCCCCACGTTAGTTGACAGTGGCATTTTTGGAGACAATTGTGCCAACGGGATCTCCCTCGATGATTTTCCGGATGTTCCCCGGTGAGGTGAGATTAAACACTATAATGGGCAGATCGTTATCCATGCAAAGCGTAATGGCTGTGGCATCCATCACTTTCAGGCTTTTATTGAGTACTGACAAAAATGGTAATTCGGTGAAACGCTTGGCGGTTGGCGTGGTCATGGGGTCTGCGTCATAAATGCCGTCGACCTTGGTGCCTTTCATGATCACTTCTGCTCCGATTTCCATGGCTCGCAGAGCGGCGGCCGTATCGGTGGTAAAGTACGGATTTCCCGTCCCAGCGGCAAAAATCACCACGCGTTTTTTTTCCAGGTGCCGAATAGCCCGACGACGAATGTAACTCTCGGCCAACTGTCGCATCTCAATGGCGGATAACACGCGAGTGGGAACGGCTTTGCTTTCTAAGGCGTTCTGCAGCGCCAGGGCATTCAGCATGGTGGCCAGCATACCCATATAATCAGCGGATGCCCGTTCCATCCCCGAAGCACTTGCGGCGAGCCCTCTAAAAATATTGCCACCACCGATCACAATAGCGATTTCTATGTTCAGAGTCAGGACGTCGGCAATTTCGTCTGCGAGGTTCTGTAAAACAGAAGGTTGAATGCCGTAGGCTTGTTCCCCGGCTAGCATTTCTCCACTGATCTTTAAAAGGACGCGACGATATTTGAGCGGCATTAGTCCTGGCCGAGTTGGTATCGTGTAAAACGGCTGATTGTGAGGTTTTCGCCTAGTTTCGAGATTTTCTGCGAAAGGAGATCTTGAATGCTGATACTGGGGTCTTTAATAAAGGCTTGTTCGAGCAGACACTGCTCTTGGTAAAATTTTTCTAATTTCCCCTTGATGATTTTTTCCCACGCTGCTTCAGGTTTTCCTGATTCCTTCATTTGTGCGAGGTAAATATTTTTTTCCCGCTCTATTAAGTCTTGGGGGATGTCTTCGCGCTTTATGAACAGGGGGTGAGAAGCAGCGATTTGTAAGGCCACTTCCTTCACAAAGGCTTGAAATTCTTCATTGCGAGCGACGAAGTCTGTCTCGCAATTGACTTCTACCAGGACACCGATTTTTGCCCCTGAATGGATATACGATGAAATGATTCCTTCTTTTGTTTCCCTGCCGGCCTTCTTTTGGGCGGCAGCCAACCCTTTTTGACGCAACAGATCAATGGCTTTTTCGACATCATTTCCTGTGTCTTGAAGGGCTTTTTGACAATCGAGGATTCCTGCCCCGGTTTTGCCTCGCAGCTCCTTCACCAAGGCACTCAGACTAGACATACGCTTGCTCTCCTACAGAGTAATGTGAATGGATGATCAGATGGACGCAGAGCCATTAAACAGGCTGAGCATTCTCGTTTGCCTCAACGGATGATTGGCCTGGTCCGGCGTTATCGGGAAGAAACCCGTCTCCATTGGCTGCTGATTCTTGGCGTTTCCGACGAAGTTCCATGCCCTCTATGCAGGCGTCGGCAATTTGTCCTGTAAATAATTTAAGCGATCGAATGGCATCATCATTTCCCGGAATGGGATAGTCTACTCCTTCAGGATCGCAGTTGGTGTCCACTAATGCGATAACCGGGATGCCAAGGCGATTCGCCTCTTTGACCGTAATATGTTGAATCCTGGTGTCTAAAATGTAAATGCACCCTGGAATATCGTTCATCCCTTTAATGCCACTCAAATATTTTTCAAGTTTGGCTTGTTCTTTTTTCATACGAACGATTTCTTTCTTTTTGAGTCGTTCGTATGTGCCGTCGGTTTCGGCAGCTTCAAGCTTCTTCAATTGGTTGATGCTACGTCGAAGTGTCTGGAAGTTTGTGAGCATGCCACCCAGCCATCGTTGGTTGACAAAAAACATCCCGCAACGCTTGGCTTCTTCTTCCACGATGTCCATGGCCTGCCGCTTGGTCCCCACGAATAACACGGATTCACCGGCTGCAACAGTGTCTCGAGTAAATTCGTAGGCTTTTTGAAAGCATTGGAGCGAAATTTGAAGGTCAATGATATAAATGCCGTTTTTTTCACCAAAGATATAACGTTTCATCTTCGGGTTCCATCGATTTGTTTGATGCCCGAAGTGAACCCCAGCTTCTAATAACGATTTAATCGTGACCATAACGGACCTTCCCACCCCCTTTCAGAGATATAAGGATTAATACAAAACCGTGGTTTGTTTAGCAAAACTCAAGACAATATTTTGATTTTGACTCAAATGGGACCGGCAGGAGACAATAATGTTGGATTGTCTGATCAGGCAGGTTGTTCCAAGTGAAGAGACATTCATGCAATGATGTAGGTTCAATAAATTTCCTTTAAACCAACGGAGGTTAGCACAGTTTGAAAATCTAATTCAAGCCCGACAATTTTTTGTTGTTCATGAATCCATTTCCGAATCGCGTATGGTTCCATCTCCTGAGGATGCCTAATAGCTGCGAATTTTCTTTTTGAATCAATGATCTTTTTTGACTCTATGAGACTTCATGGCTATAGTCAATCTGTCTTTTTAGGAATTTTTTTGACAAGGAGTGCGAAGGATGGTTGAAGTTCCATTGAAATTATACGTGCAAGCTTTGTTGAAGCGAGCCAAAGATACTGCTCGCCAGATGGCTTGTTTGTCTCCCCATGAGAAAAATATGGCCTTGCAAGCCATGGCCGATGGGTTAGAGGATCATACTCAAGAAATTTTAGAAGCCAATGAAAAGGATCTCGATGGCATTTCGAAGGAAATTGGTCAGCAAGCCCATCGGGAAGCCACAGAACGAATAAGAGTTTCAGAAGAAACGATCCATCTCATGAAGCAACGGTTGTTAGATTTACTGACCCTACCGGATCCGATCGGAGAGGTGAGCCGGGCTTGGATGACCCCGGACGGGTTGCAGGTTCACACGGTGCGTTCCCCTCTTGGTATTGTCGCGGTGGTTTCCGACATGGGACCCCTTGTGACGGCTGAATCGTTCGGGATGTGTTTGAAGACTAATAATGTCTGTGTATTTCGCGGGGGAACAGAATGGTTGCATACCAATGGTGCGTTAGTGCGAATTCTCCAGCAGGGGGCGGCAGCCCATGGTGTCCCTGAAGGGGGGCTGACTTTTTTAGACCGGAGTTCCCCTGAAGCGGCGTTGGAAATGGTGCGATATCCCCAATACGTCCAAGCGGTCATTACACGGGGGAGTGCCGGTCTTCGAAAAGGGATATTAGACCAGGCTAGGGTTCCGGTGATTGGTTTTGACGGAGGCCTGTGTCATGTCTATGTCGATCAAGATGTTGATATTCCATTAGCTCAAACGATTACGGTGAATGCCAAGGTTCAATCGCCAACCGCGGGTAATGCCTTGGACACCCTTCTGGTGCATCAGAATGTTTCGCGGCATCTATTGCCAGGATTGACTCGAAGACTCCTTCAGGAATATCGGGTGACTTTGAATGGATGTCCCAAGACCGTCTCCATGTTAGGAGTATTGGAAATGACCGGACATTTAGGGATTAAAGAGGCTGTGGAAACCGATTGGGAGAAGAAATATCAGTCGTTAACCATGAACATTAAAGTTGTAAAAGATAGCCAGGAAGCGATTGATCATATTGCGAAATTTGCTCCAGGGCATACCGATACTATTGTGACTCGGGATTATCAGTTAGCCATGCGATTTGTACGGGAAGTCGATTCGAGTGCCGTCATGATCAATGCCTCAACCCGTCTTCATGGGGGAGAGCAGTTTGGTCTTGGCCCAGATATCGGGAGTAATAGCACGCATGTTCATGGTCGGGGCCCTCTTGTCCTATCCAGGCTCACTATTGAAAAGTACATGGTATTTGGGACAGGGCAACTCCAACAGCCGCACCCCGTGCCTCAGACCTACCAGGACGCTATGATGTTATCTGCCAAGTTCTAGAAGGCTATCGGACCTAGGGGAATCCGGCTGCAAAATTGTCTAAGAAATCAATTTTCCCCAGCTTTGAATTGAATCATAGTCCTCACGATGAGCCGGCCAAAATATTAAAGGCTGGGCTTGCGTAACATTTTCGTGGCCAATCGGTCCCTCAAGGCCAACAGAATCTTTGCGAATCCAGCCGTACCTGGCATCTGAATTGGGTGTTTACTCAGTGTTCTTACTACCTTCCATCATCTCTTTTATTCAACTATCGTAAATGCGGTTATCCTAAACTGGTTTGTAATGGGATACGGACGGGAAGAGAGTCCCGAGCGCAATCTGGATCTTATCCGTTACTTGCAATCCTGGGGATTGCGAGAATTTCGTGATGAGGCTTCTTACTACCAATGGCAACGCTCGATCCTTTCCGAAGAGGAATTGCGGGACCTAGGACGATTGATCGAACATCGCCATGGTGGTGAACAAGTAGACTGCGACATTGAATTTTATGATGTGTTGGCACGTCCAGATCTTGTCCCAGTTCTCTATTCGCAACGATTCAATTATTTTTTGACCCTTGGATCGTCCATCTGTAGCCGGATCCCACCGGCAAATCGCGTATTGGATTTTGGCTGTGGTGTGGGGATCCTGACCTCATTTTTTGCTCAACAATATCCTGGCGTCGAATTTGTGGGAATCGATCGATCTTCTCGATCAATTGAAATGGCTTGTCTGGAGGCAGAAAAACGACAGCTCACAAATATTCGTTTTGAGGTTTCCCAAGTGCCACAATATCAGCTTTCAGGAACCTATGATCTCATTCTTTCGACACAGGCATTGTTTCAGGCAGAACGGGAACCAGGGCTTCCTAGTCGAAGCTGGAGAACGTTTCAACGTGAAGGAGATTTCAAACGGCAGGAGCAACTTGAGATTCGTACGGGATTGCAGGGTCGTTTGAATGCATTACTATCGGCATTAGAGCCCGTGGGGCGAATGATCATCTTTGAAAAAACCTGGAATCTTGGCCGACGTATTTTCTTTCAACGAGCGTTAGGTGCGAGAGGCTTACGTCCCATTTCTGCCCCAATACCCTGCCGGTATTGGTCACTAGATGAAGCAGTCATCGATGGACCTCTGTATGAGGTTTCTCGGCTTTCCAAGGGCGAGTCCTCGGTATGGAATGAGGAGCCCTATCGTGAGCCTGGTGAAACGCTCTATCGGTGTGTAGGGCTATCCGCCCACCGAATGGGCCTGGAGTTGGCCTTAGATCGAGTGCTTGAGACCGCCTCGGGAATTCACTCCCGTATGGGATCCTGGATTTTTCGTTTCGGTTTATGGAATCAAGTCCTGGTCTGGGGTTTTTATGAAAATTCTTCTGGTTTTAAAGGTCTGGTTATCGGGGGGGAGGAAGATAGGGATCTGCTGCATCACGTATTTGAAACAATCAAACAGATTCAAGAGCCTGATTTCGAGCGATTGGTTCGAGACTTTTGGGGACATCCTGCTAATGCCAAGTATGATAGCGCAATTCCTTGTTATGAAAATCATCATTCCAGCGCTCAAAACATCTATGAGGCTCTTCCCTCCAAACATATCCAACAGGAATCGACGTTTCAGAATGGAGAGGGAAGGGAAATGCATATCGAATTAGGGGCCACGAAAAGCTTGGCTTATCTGTATTGGGCCAATACTTTCGATCAACGGCAACTTGTCCTTATGGATGAAGAAAGAGCCCATATTCTTAAGGCATACTATCGAGAGTCCCTCGAGAGTCCGCAAGGTCCACCTGCCTGATCTCTTACCCACTGAGTTTTGTGCAAGTTCGTTAGAAGTCCTGTCGGATTTAACATGATTCGGCTGCGCAAATGCATAATCGGTCCATATTTCGTCGGACTCTTTGGCCATAGTCATACTTTGGGCCGATGAAATCATCAAAATCCTGCCCCGCTTAGCGGCCTTTTTGCTATCGATCCACCAGGTCAGACGTATTCCTAGGGTGTCTTAATAAATTGAAATGCGCGCTGTTGTGTTTTGGCATAGCAGGCTACGGCTTGATATGTGCCGTGTTGAATGTCAGAAGGCAGGGTTGACCATTGCGGGGTGAGGCCGACGGTAAGCATTTGGCCATTATCTCTAATTCCTGTAATCCTTCCTGTATGTAAATAGGCCAGGAGAGTTTCTCCGTCGCCTTTTTCTGAACAGGATAGAACAGCGGAATTGGTGTTGGAGATCCGGTTGCCATAATTGATCGAGACTGTCCCTGCCCAGAGGAGAAGCCCCAATAGGAAAAAAATAGTAAGGCGCATATCAATTCCCCCAATAATGTTGGGAGTGTGTCTGAGATGAAAAGACAGGTAAATACCTCAAAGGTGGGTGACTGGAAGTGGCGGAAATACTAGTTGTGATCT
This sequence comes from Nitrospirota bacterium, assembly GCA_029865515.1. Classification (GTDB taxonomy): domain Bacteria; phylum Nitrospirota; class Nitrospiria; order Nitrospirales; family UBA8639; genus Nitrospira_E. The sequence goes on along the minus strand of JAOUGQ010000052.1, from coordinate 1,543 downwards.
TTTTTAGGGAGGGGGCAAACCGTAAGAAAAGTATCCAAGGAGGGAAAGAAGAAGCGAGGGTAAATGAGGCATCTTTCTTAAGCTTAAGATGGTCGGAAAATATTCCGACAAGGGAAGTGATGTTATGGATTTTACCTTTAGGGGATTATTAGGTGGTCTGTGTTCAGCAGTTTTCGCCATAGCGGAATATTCATATGCCCCTCTAATCAAGGTACCGACTCTTAGCCCCTCGTAAGTGAACGAGAAGCCACAAGGCATCACAAGGGAAGGAAGTCTTAGATGGACACTGAATCAATACTCTATGGGTTGTTAATAGCCACATGCCTGGTACATTGGTTGACCGTCTTGTTGCTTGTTCGTCGAGTACGGTCAACCGAAAAACCTTTGGTGTGGAATCTATTGGGCTTTGCTGTTGGCCTCCTAGCCATTCAAAAAACCTACGTCCTGTATATCCAATTCGTGGAAGTCAGTCCTCCTGCACTAAGTCTCGTGAGTGTGGTGCTTGGTCTGTTAGTTGCCGGATTATTGTTAGGCGGAATCGTGTGTTTATCTCCTTTTCTCCACCTTCTGCAGCGCAACAAGGAGCTGTTGTCAGTCATTGAAGAGCGGAATGTGATTATCCATCAATTTCATGAACGAATTGCCCGTGCCTTGCATAAAATACAAATCGCCATGGAGGTCGGGAAGCCCGCCAATTTTATTATTGAACAGGTCGCAGAGATGTCCCATATGCTTCAGGTCTTTCTGGAAGATCTCAAAGCCGGTGTCCTGCTGGGAAGCAAGTTCGAGGTGGCACTTAAGACACTCGTAGAAGATTTGAGTCGAGACGCCTCATTTCCGATTGCAGTTCGCGTTGATGCATCTTGCGAAGATAATATTTCACGTGAGCAGGGGGCAGAGTTTTTACATATCTTACGAGAGGCCATTTCCAATAGTGTGCAATATTCTGAGGCCACGAAAGGTCTCGTGTCCGTGAAGATGACCGCCACCGATATGATCTTAGAGGTCTCTGATAACGGGAAGGGCTTTGAGGTGGATCTTGTCGGGGCCCAGGGGCAGGGGATAGGAAATATGGTGAATCGGGCCAAAAAGATCGGGGCTAGACTGAAAGTTCACAGTCAACTTTCCAAGGGGACTTCCGTGTTTATTGAAGTTTCATTGAAGGGGAAGCCGTCTGACGGTCATTATTCGGTCTCCTCCTCCCCCTCAAATTCTTTATTAGACGCGACTCGAAAAGTTCCGGTGGGCTAGCCTCCTGTCCAAATGGTGAAGGCTGGTAACGTGGACGAAGCCCAACTTCGAAAAACCGGATTTTCCTCTAATTATTCGACTCATGGGCATATAAGTCCGTCGTTTGCTGAAATTGAGATGTGCGTGAGACGAGGACTGGGAATGCGCTGAAGAGAAAAGAATTGGTGGCGGTGGAGGGATTTGAACCCCCGGCCCGCGGCTTATGAGTCCGCTGCTCTACCACCTGAGCTACACCGCCGCGCATCACGCTAAACCAGCAGATCTATACCATAGCCGGAGAACATTGGACAAT
>JAOUGQ010000051.1 GCA_029865515.1 Nitrospirota bacterium | reverse complement strand
TGAGCGTCAGCGTGAAAGTGACATCGTCTCCGGGTTTCGGTGCGGGTGGGTCTGCCTGAACCTGCACAGCCACTGCCCGCTTGATCATCTCCGGATCATGCCCTCCTCGCCACAGATGCCGACGACCATACCGGATGGGACTATCCTTGGCGACCGGTCGTTCGACTTCCGGCATATGGCAACTCTGGCAAATCAGCCCCCTTTCCTTCATGAAAAATTTGCCTTCATATTCCGGATACGTTCCACAAGGCCCGGCATTGTAAAATTGCATGGGTCCCGACACGACATTATGACAGCGATAACACACCTGGGTGGTTCTGAAGGAAGGATCAAATTTGGTGGGATGCGGTGCCGCCGAATCGTCAAACGGCCCAAGAATCATCCCATCCCGAACATGGCAGGCCGCACAGGTGACTCCTTCCTGCTGATAATCCGAATCATACCGATAATTTGGGATTTCAAACGCTTTCTCCACCCGTCCGCGCGGAAGATCCTGAATAAGGGTAGGTTGCTGATTTTCCAATGGGGTATGGCAATTCAAACAGACCCAAATATTGTTATCCTTTTTCCAATAGGCCTGAAAAAACGGATCTTGAAAGGCATGGGCATGCATGCTGGATTTCCATTCCTCGTAGATCTCTACATGACAACTTCCGCATGCCTCCGCGTTTAAACTCTCTAATCCCACAGGAACTTGTTGGTAGGGAATGGGCTGTGCGTAATCATCCCGTAACCCGAAAATGACGGTAGGGCGGATCTCCGTATAAAAGATATACATCCCTACCCCCAACACCAGCAGGAGAAACACCCACATTTTCGCTCGCCACGATCGTTTCGGTTTCATTTCGTCAACTATCCAGCAGAGCCAGAAGATGTTGCTCCACAGAGCGTGCTAACGCCTTCAGGTGATACCCGCCTTCTAAACACGAGATAATTCGACCACCTGCAAAGTTTTTCGCGATATGCGAGACAATCCTCGTCAGGTCGGCATAACCTTGCTCCGTTAACGCCATGCTCGCCAGGGGATCATCCCGATGGGCGTCAAACCCGGCGGAAATAAAAATACACTCAGGTTGGAAGCGTTCGGCGGCTGGAACCAGGACGTTCTGGAAAATTTCCCGATATTCATCATCCCCTTCCCCTCCCGAGAGCGGCACATTGATGGTCATGCCTTTACCTGTTCCTTCTCCGGTCTCCGTAGCCCGCCCCGTCCCAGGGTAATGTGGATACTGATGGGTACTAAAAAACAAGACGGTCGGATCATCATAGAACGTCTGTTGGGTGCCATTGCCATGATGCACATCCCAATCCACAATCATCACCTTTTGCAAGCCATGGCGCTGCTGAATATACCGCGCGGCAATCGCAACGCTGTTAAAAAAACAAAAACCCATGGCCCGATCCGCCTCGGCATGATGCCCCGGAGGCCGGACGGCGCAAAATGCCTGGTCAATTTCGTGATTCATGACGGCATCAACCGCCGCCAATGCCCCCCCTACTGCAAAATAGGCCGCATTCAGGGTTTCGGGAGACATCGACGTATCCGGATCCAGCGAGGTATAGCCGCTCGAAGGCGAGCGTCGTTCAAGGCTATCCACATAGGAGGATCGGTGTACCAGTTCAATCCATTTTCGCTCAGCCCGCCTTGGTGCCACCTGATGCAGCCTGGCCCACGTTCCAGAAGCCTCTAATTGGGCGCGAATCGCTCGAAGGCGCTCGGGGGATTCCGGATGACTTCGACCCATGTCATGGAGTAAATAGGCCGCATGAGAAACGTATCCAACACGTCCCATAGTCAATGGCTCCCCAGCTGAAAAAGGAGGTCATGCACAGAGGAAAAACTCGATCAACAATAGACGACGAAACACTCGAACACACTGACAAGCAGGAAGGAAAAGGGAGACAGATCCTACCATAGGGGGATTGCTTAGACAACGCGTGCACACGCATGATAGGCTTATTTTCCTTCACATACCATCACCATCAACCCTGATCGGATTTCACGTAATGGCCAATCCTAAGATCGAACAGTTTAAAAAAGTTTTGCAAATGGACCCGAAGGACGAAACGTTGTGGTTCGGACTGGGGAAAGCCTACATGAGTGATGAAAATTGGAAAGAGGCCATTGCCGCCTTGCAAGAATGCATAAAGGTCAGACCCAACTATTCAGCCGCCTATTTAGCTCTGGCTCAATCGCTTCAACAGAACCACGAATTTGAGAAATGCCACTCGGTTTGCACCGAAGGGATCACCGTCGCAACCACCAACGGCGATTTACTAGTCATTAAAAACCTGGAAGAGCTGAAAACGTCTCTGCCTTCACCCTGATCTTTCTCGCGTTCCCGAATCCTTTCCAGCAGCCATTCATTCACATCGCATCCTGTACGATCCGAAGTTCCCTGGGCGTCAGTCGATATCGAGCAGCCGGGTTCGTCGCCAATAATCGAATTCGAGGATCTTGTGAATCCCCTGGTGGTCGAGTCACCCAGGAAACCTGGCGAATACGAATGGGATTGCGGGATTCCCGGGCCGGCGCCTTCCAACACGTGAGCAACAACGCGCTGAACTGGGGGACTTCGACTAACACCCCGACCAACATCGCCGCTAATCGTTGAAGATCCAACGGAGGAATCTCCTGAGGACGACCTTTTCCCCATGGTAAATCCGGGATACTGACCGCGAGTATTACGGGTGCGCAGTACCGTTCTAATTGCCTGGCTTTTTCGGCCATGCGTGACAACAACCGTTTCACCAAGGCCTGTTCAAAAAACTCATCAGAGGATTCTACGATTTGGTGAGGTTGAAGACGCACATCCATGGATTTGCGAGTAACCCCTTGTGTCGATTGAATAACCGTCACTTCTACAAAAAATCGATGGGAGCCTTCATAACATTCCAAGTCCGCCGTTCGCCCCCCTGTGGCCTCTAAGAATGCAACGGAAAAGCCGGCTTGCGCGAGGAAATACGCGGTCTCGATCTCCGCATGTGCGGAAGCCGCCTGCCTGACCGACAACCGGTGAATGTGATTCAACAGCCTTGCCAGGCGAGCCTGACTTTCTGCATCTTGACAGACGTTAGCGAGTACCTGCCATTGGCGGATAATCGAATCATCCTTGGGTTGGACGTTCACATTCCCCCCATCATTGAACAGACATCAGACATGCTGATGTTCCCTCCTGACAGCACCACACCTACGCGTTTCCCGCGCAAAGCCGGTTCACCGCGAAGAATGGGAGCCAGGGCCACCGCACTTGATGGTTCAATCACCATCTTCATTCGCTCAAATGCTATCCTCATGGCAGGGATAATTTCTTCCTCCTCCACAACAAACACATCTTGAAGATGATCTTGCAAAATCGAAAGAGTCACCTCTCCCAGGCTTGTTCGTAATCCCTCAGCCATTGTATCAACCGGATGGGGCAGCAAGATGCGCCCTTCGCGCAGGGACAGCAGCGCGTCGAGTGCGCGAGCCGGCTCACATCCATAGACCTGAATGTGCGGATTGAGGCCATGTGCGGCCAGGCACGCGCCTGATAGCAAGCCTCCCCCACCCAAGGGAGCCAACACGACATCTATTTCAGGTTCTGCCTGCAGCAACTCCAAAATCGCCGTGCCCTGTCCCGCAATGACATCAGGATCATTGAAGGGATGAATGAATACACCCTGATGGACATGAACCAGTTCCTGAGCTAACACCTCCCCCTCGGCTCGTGTGCGAACAATTCTCACGCTGGCCCCGAATTCCTCAACTCTCTCTCGTTTAAACGGGTTCACGGGCTCTGGCATCACAATATACGCAGGATAGCCCAGTAACCGGCCGGCTAAGGCAATGCCCTGGGCATGATTCCCTGAAGAAAGCGTCACCACGGCCTTGAAGGGAGCCACAGCCTCTTTTCGGGATAGGGCATAGTAGGCCCCGCGAAATTTAAAGGCTCCCGTGCGTTGCAAATTTTCACATTTTACCAACACGCCTCCCCCGCATTGTTCATCTAAATAGGAGGAATCCAGGACCGGCGTGCGAGACACCACACCATTCAACACAGTGGCCGCCTGTTGCACGTGAGAGAAAGTGGGAAGGAAATCACCCATACGAAATCATCAGCGAGAGGAAAACGGTGTTGTTGTTTCAGGCCGTGAGCCTGACACACGTTAAGAAAAGCTAGGGTCTTCCGGAGTACGCTTCAACTCTTCTAGAGTAAAATGCTTGGGAAGCAGGACAGGAACAACGAGGCCAATGGGATCCCCACGCAGAATGGTGGTGGGCTCTTCCGTGGATGGGTCCAATTGAAGCAGAAAATTGGTCACAAACGCATCATAGTCGGGAAGAAAATCATAGAGATTCGGTGTGAGTTTGTATTCTTGGGTCTTGATCCCTTCCCAGACGGAGAACGTGCGATTAGGGAAATGATAAAAATGATTGGGGAGATCCTTCATCATCATGCCCAGTTGCTTGGGATAATAAAAACGAATCCCACAACAGAGCTTGGGAAATCCACTATTCAGAATCGTATCCACATACATGCCTGAAAACGACTTATAGCCCAAGAGCCGTTCTTCAGGAAGAATGGGCGGAGACTGCCATTCAATGCCAGTCCCTTTCCTTCGAATGCGACAATCCGCCGGCGCGCGGATCATCCAGCCATATTGCCCCACGAAGCGAACCGGCCCACAATCGTCGGGAATCACCTTATACCCGCTGGCAGCCAGTTCCCGCTGATCGGGCAAAGACATGCCCGTCATTAACGGACGGTGGGGGTGAAAATCCAGCTTTAACCGTTCAGGAGCGAAGGCCGTGGAATACTCCCGTTCCCAATAAATGACCCACTTGTCTTCGGTGCTCCCCGGTAACGCACTCATGGAAGGTGTCTCATGGCTGAACCGGCAGCGCCTGGCCTCTTCTCACCATCCATGCCACTTCAGCCACTCGCTTTCCCAATGCCCATGCACCGGCGCGCTCCTCGTCATTAATCCCCGGGCTGTCGCCTTCCGTCGTCGCGGAAGCGCCAAACGACCCCCCATCGCTGACAACGATCATTCGATTCCCGAGCATGGCCGCAAGGATAGTCAACATCGTCAGTTCCTTTCCGCTGGATATTTGTCCACCGGTTGCAAAGGCCGCTCCAACTTTATTGCGCATTTTCAATTCCGGAAACACGCCAAACTCAAACTGCCATCGGTCAAAAAATGCTTTAACTTCTCCTGACATGTTCGACCAATAGACCGGTGAGCCCACCACCAGGGCATCACTGCCGAACAATACCTCTGCTGTCACATCTCCGACCTTAAAGAGTATGACAGACGTTCCGGGAATGGATCGGGCTCCCGCCACCACGCTCTTCGCCATCTCCTCCGTATTTCCGGATAATGAATGGTAGGCCACCAAAACCTGAATGGATTCCGACCGAGGCTGCACCTGCGCCGCCACATGGGAACACCCCAAACTCACGAAGAAAAATCCGGCAAACCAGAGCAAAGCACCGGTAGGCAGCTTAGGCATCATTTACAACTCAGAGAGAAATGGCCGCGTAAAAGGAACAGGAGAACAACACGCACCCCCCTACTAACAACACCCGGACAAATCTCCCGCAATTAGCGCCGTTCAATTTCTTCGTCCATCTGCTCTTCTACCGACACATGCGTCAACGCACCGCGATAATCACACTTATGACACCGCACCCGGAATTCCTCTAACCACTTCTCTTGCACAAAATGTTGATGGCATTTGGGGCAGGCAAACACCCCCTTCACATAATGGACCTGTTTCCGATACTTCATAACCAAACCCCTCCAAATATGAAATGAACAACCGTCGTTAGCCTGCCACAGGCCTTTTTCCAATTGCAACTTGGGATGGGCGGGAAACGATGGCCAGGGAAAGACCTCCGCACCCGCTTAAAAAATACGGTTTAACACAGGCAGGGCAGGTTGAGTTGTAAGGGATACCCCGAAATTCCACAAGGCATGCTTATTACTCAGGGCTGAGAGTGATCAAGGCCTCCTATGGCTTTTGTACGTTGTTTGCGGGGAAAATATTCATCGTGGACCCGTTTCAGGCGGGCTTGCTCGACATGCGTATAGATTTGTGTCGTGGCAATGCTGGCATGGCCAAGCATCATTTGCACAGAACGAAGATCGGCGCCATGGTCCAATAAATGCGTGGCAAAGGAGTGGCGAAGCATGTGGGGAGAGATCGGTTTCATGATGCCTGCGCGAGTCGCCCGGGCTTTTAAAATTTTCCAAAAACATTGCCGGCTCATCGCCCGACCCAGCCGGGTGAGAAACAACGCCGAAGACGTTCGCTTTGTGACAAAGGCCGGGCGAGCACATTGCAGATATTCCGAAACTAATTGGCGGGCCTTATCTCCGATGGGCACAATGCGCTGCTTGTCCCGCTTGCCAGTGGCCTGCAAAAATCCCACGTCCAGATTCAGGTGCCCCACTTCCAAATTGATGAGTTCAGAAACCCGGAGACCAGTAGCGTATAAGAGTTCAATCATGGCGGCATCACGAGAATCTTCCCGATTGTCCATGATGGGCAAATTGAGCAATCTGGTCACCTCGGCTTCGGACAACAACTTTGGCAATTGGCTCCATTGTTTCGGCGTTCCTTTCAACATGCCTTCAAAAGTCACATCCTTTTTTCCCATCTCGAACGATTTATAAAACCCCCGGACGGACGCTAAGCACCTGGCAATCGAGGAGGAGGAGAGACCTTCGGCTTTCAAGCTGCTTAAGAATTGAACCCACAGGGGCTTCGAAAGATGTTTGGGATCGGCAATGCCGTGTTTTCGGAAAAAGTTTGCAAGCTTTCGTAGGTCCCGGCGATACCCCTCAATGGTGTTCGCGGCATAGCCGCTCTCCACTTGCAACATGGCGAGATAGCGATCGATAAATTCTTGCATTAAAGACTGTGTCCGTTTGAGAGATTTTCTTGCATTCTTCTATTTAGGTAAGAGAACTTCCTGATATACTAAACAAGAAAATACTCGTAGTCATCGTTATCTGCTATCGATTTATCCACCTGCTCGTTCATTATTTTGTACACCTGTCTTCATACGGTCATTTCCTTCCACACCCAACAGGTTTAGGTAATTTCCCTTTGACGACTGTCTCACTCATTAACACATTGCGGCGAGCTGTTCTGTGGCTCGCACTTGGTAGCTTGGGATCTTTGTTGGCCCAGGGGTTATGGGTTTCCCTAGTGGTGTGGCCCGAATTGGTGTTCGCCCAACAGCCCGCGACCTCTCCTCTTCTTGACCGGGCGAGATCGGAGCTGGAAGCAGGGAAACCTGCAGACGCCATCAAAACGCTAGAGGGACTTATTGATTCATTTCCTCCTCCGGAAATCCTTCAAGAAGCCTATCTTCTGCAGGCAACGGCGCTTAAACAAGATAACCAGGCCACCGATGCCCTCACGGTTCTGAAACAGCTTCTGGAAGAATTTCCCTTTTCAACTTCGACCAACGCGGCTCGAGTCTTGATGGCCCAACTCTATCTCGAAATACAGGACTATGAGCATGCGCTTTCTCAATTGTACCAGGCCCTGGATTACTCCACCGAGCTGGAACTACGCCGGTCAATCCTCCAACTGATCCGTCAAGCCGAATTGGACAATAAGAACCCGCTTGGTGCTGTCAAAGCCACATTGAATGAAATAAGTCTGGCCGATCAAACGGACCGACTCGAATTAGAACGCTTGACTCAATCCCTTATTTTGCAGCAGTTGGATGAATCCGCCCTCCAGGAACTGGTAGAAAATTATGCCTCCCGATATCCGGGAGACATCGCGACTATCCGGCTGATTGAGCTGCATACCGCCCACGGGGATGAAGTCCTGGCTGAACGGGATATCCGGGGATTTCTTAAACGCTTTCCTAACCACCCCTATGCCCAAACCGCCATGGCCCTCCTGCAATCATTTATCAGCAAAATCAAGGCCCATCCGCATATTTTGGCAGCCGCCCTTCCCTTTTCAGGTCCGATGAAAACCTATGGCACGGATTCGTTAAACGGCATTCGACTCGCCCTTGATATCGCCAAAGAACAATGGGGACTGACTTCCATCGGGCTGGTGGTGAAAGACACCGCGACACTGATAGCTCCGCTACGGGTGGAGATGCAACAATTGCTTGATGAATTTCAACCACTTGCCGTAGTCGGACCCTTGTTGTCCCGGGAAATACAGGGACTCGGTCGACTCCCCGACCAATATGCCACACCGTTTATCACCCCTTCATCCACTCTCTTGAACGTGCGACAGTTTGGATCCTTTTGGTTTAGCACAGCCATGACCTCTTCCGTTCAAGCTAAACGCCTGGTGGAATATGCCGTCTTGCAGCTCGGATACCATCGTTTTTGTATTATTTATCCACAAACAGCCTATGGACGTGAATTGGGTGATATGTTCGCCAAAGAAGTGTTGCACTCCGGCGGGGAAATTATCGCCTCGGAGAGCTATTCCGAAGACCAAACCGATATTGGGGAACAACTACGTCGCCTGAAGGAGAAAGATCTGGCTCAATACGGCACAACCAAAAAGGAAAAAACCCGGACCGGAGAAGAACGAACGGTCTATACACCCGGGTTTGATGCCGTGTTCGTCCCCGGACAGCCCGTGCACTTGGCCCTGATTGCCGCACAATTGGCCTTTTATGACATGAATGTTCCGATCTTAGGCGGCAATAGTTGGCATAATCCTGAGTTGTTTCGATGGGCCAAGCGCGATCTGGACGGTAGCGTGTTTGTTGATGGGTTTTTCCCCAACAGCCCTGACCCCAACATTCAAATGTTTGTAGGGCGATATCGCAGCCAGTTTCACAAGGAGCCATCCCTTTTTGCCTTCCAAGCCTATGATGCGGCAACCATGGTCATGGAAACCATCCGCCAAGGTGCCCAATCCGGACAGAATGTCTGGGACCAACTTGTGCGACGCTCTGACTTGCCGGCGTTGAGTGGTTTTGCCTCATTTAGCTCATCAGGAATTTTAAACCGAAGGCTCTACCTCCTCCAAATCCACGAGAAGACCTTTACCCAACTGAACTAAGCGCCATGGATTCTATCTCCTCTTTTCTCTACAGCCTGTCTTTCATGCTGGTTCCACTCATGGCCGCAGTGGTGTTACACGAATGCGCCCACGGCTGGGTCGCGAATTTTTTTGGAGACCAGACGGCCAAAAATCTGGGGAGACTCACCATCAACCCTCTGCCGCACATCGACCTGTATGGAAGCATCATTGTCCCGCTCTTCTTGTCCCTGATACCAGGAGGGTTTGTGTTCGGCTGGGCCAAACCCGTTCCAGTCAATCCGGCACAACTCCACAACCCCAGGCGAGACATGGCTTTTGTGGCGGCAGCGGGACCACTCATGAATTTATTCCTGGCCATTGTCAGCAGTCTGTTGCTTAGCCTGTTCCTCTACCTCGATCCAACCCTCCAAGCCCATTGGCCCCCTCAACCAGGCGTGGAACCGCGCCGGGATCTTCTCGGAATGATATTGGTTCCCCTTACAGCCATGGCCCTATCTTCCATGATTATTAATATCGTGTTATTTTCGTTCAATCTTTTGCCGGTTCCTCCCTTGGATGGAAGCCGGGTTCTCAGAAGTCTTCTCCCGGCCAAATCCGCGGCTGCCTTGAGTCGGTTGGAGCCCTATGGCATGTTTATCATTGTTGGACTCCTGATGCTGAATTCTCGGATCCCCATTGTGAGTAGCTTTATCGGGATCGTGTTTCAGATATTTCAAAAAGCGTTTTTACCAGCATTCGTCACCTAAACACGACCGGAACTATTACCTATGACCACACGCGTACTCAGCGGCATGCAGCCCAGCGGGCTCATGCATTTAGGCAATCTCCTCGGAGCGGTAGAAAATTGGAAAGCCCTTCAAACGCAGCATGAGTGTTTTTTCTTCGTGGCCGATTGGCATGCTCTCTCAACCAATTACGCCGACACCGGCCGCCTCAAGGCATTCACGCAGGAATTGCTGATTGATTGGCTTGCAGCCGGAATCGACCCAAACCGGGCAACCGTGTTTATTCAATCCAGTGTGCCGGAGCATGCGGTTCTTCATTTATTACTGTCCATGATCATTCCTATTCCCTGGTTGGAACGAAATCCCACGTATAAAGAAAAGCAGGAAGAAATTCGGGAACGGGACTTATCCACTTATGGGTTTTTGGGATATCCGGTCCTCCAATCCGCCGACATTTTGCTCTACAAACCTGATTTTGTGCCCGTGGGGAAAGATCAACTGCCTCATCTGGAACTCACTCGGGAATTAGCTCGTCGCTTTAATAGTCTGTATACAACCGTATTTCCCGAGCCCAAAGAACATTTAACGCAATTTCCAAAAGTGCTGGGAACTGACGGCCGTAAAATGAGTAAAAGCTATGGGAATACCATCAATTTATCGGATACCGAGACTGAGGTTCGCCAAAAACTCAAAACGATGGTGACTGACCCGGCCCGGATTCGACGCACGGACAAAGGTAACCCGGATGTGTGTCCCGTGTACGACTTCCACAAAATTTTTTCTTCCGAGAATGTTATCCAACAGGTGGATACCGATTGTCGAACCGCCGCCATCGGCTGCATCGATTGCAAACGCCAGGTAGCCGATGCCATGGTTGAACGACTGTCTCCTATGTGGGAAAGACGTGCAGCCTTAACCGCTCATCCCGGTCAGACCCAAGAGATCGTGGAATCCGGGCGACAACGAGCCTCAAGTCTGGCATCAAAAACCATGAAAGAAGTCAAAGACGCCATGAAAATTCTTTAAGGAATCACGTTCCTTTCCGAGCAAGGCACAGTCGGGTTTTCCCCATTTCTATGCATAAAGATTTCTTGACAGAAAGTACCCTCCCCGCTACTATCAAAATTCTTTTAGATCGTTATTCACTTAGGTAATAAAACTTATGACCATGCGAGTTGCCATTAATGGATTCGGACGTATCGGCCGGAATTTCTTCCGGACCTGCTTCAATGATCCTGCCATTGAGATTGTGGCCATCAATGACCTGACTGATTCCAAAACTCTGGCCCACCTTCTGACCTATGACTCGATCCACGGAAAATTTCAAGCCGATGTCCAATATGGACCAGACTCTCTCACGGTCAATGGGAAACAAATTCAGATTCTGGCGATTAAAGACCCAAAGGCCTTGCCCTGGAAAAACAACCAGATTGATTTTGTCATTGAATCCACAGGACGATTCACCGACCGTCAGGGCGCAAGCCAGCATCTGACTGCCGGTGCTTCACGCGTGATCATTTCAGCTCCCGCTAAAGATCCGGATATCACGATCGTGTTAGGGGTAAACGAATCCACCTATAATCCTCAACAACACGCCATCATTTCCAACGCTTCCTGCACCACGAATTGCCTCGCTCCCGTTGCGAAGGTCCTTTTACAAGAATTCGGGATCCGGCACGGGTATATGACCACCATCCATTCTTATACCAACGATCAACAACTGCTGGATTTGCCTCATAAGGATTTACGACGCGCCCGAGCGGCCAACTTATCCATGATTCCCACGTCTACCGGGGCAGCCAAAGCTCTGTACCTGGTCATCCCTGAACTGAAAGGGAAAATAGATGGCATGGCCATTCGAGTACCGACCCCCAATGTGTCGCTCATTGACCTTTCAGTTGAAGTCGAACGCGATTGTGATGCCGCGACCGTCAACGCGGCCTTTCAACAAGCCGCTCAGAGTTCCCTAAAGGGGTACTTGCAGGTCTCTGACGCCCCCAACGTTTCATGTGATTTCAATGGATGTTCATATTCGGCCACCGTGGACGGCCCGCTCACCTCAGTCATGGATAAACGGCTCGTCAAGGTATTTGCCTGGTATGACAATGAATGGGGGTATTCGTGCCGGTTGCGAGATCTGATCAAGGTTCTCGCTCAACACCGTTAACCACATCATCACCGGAGGATTATCCGGCTTTACCCCGGCAGACGGCCATCGATCTCGGAAGACAGAGGAAGACATGAGGCATCTCAAAAAACAAACCATTGATGAGGTTGACCTCCGCCACAAACGAGTGCTCATCCGCGTGGATTTCAACGTTCCGCTCGATGATGCCGGCCAAATCACTGACGATTCCAGGATTCGGGCCGCCCTTCCCACCATCAATCGCGCCGTCGACGAAAACGCCATCGTCATCCTTTGTTCCCACCTGGGACGCCCGAAAGGGACATTCAATCAGACACTCAGCCTGGCCCCCGTCGCCAAGCGACTCCAGCGGTTGTTGAATAAACCGGTGGAATTTGTTGGAGACTGCATCGGGCCAACGGTCGAAGCCGTAGTCAACAAAGCCCAACCCGGCGATGTCGTGTTATTGGAAAATTTGCGTTTTCATTCGGAAGAAGAAAAAAACGACGACCAGTTCTCCGCTCAATTGGCCTCCTTGGCGGATGTTTACATCAACGATGCGTTTGGAACCGCCCACCGGTCTCACGCGTCCACTGTTGGCATCACCAAATATGTGAAAGTCTCGGCAGCAGGATTTCTTATGAAACGGGAAGTCGAAGCCTTGGAAGGTACCGTGGAGAATCCTGTCAGACCCTTTGTGGCTATCTTGGGAGGGGGCAAGGTTTCAGGGAAAATCGGGGTCATTGAAAATCTTGGCAAAGTCGTCGATAAGGTCATCATTGGTGGAGGCATGGCCTTTACCTTCATTAAGGCGATGGGCTTAGAGATCGGCCAATCTCTGGTCGAAAACGACATGCTGGATTTTGCAAAACGAATCCACGAGCAAGCCATGGCTCAAAAAATCAAATTTTATCTTCCGGTGGATTGTGTCGTGGCAGCCAGTTTAGATCCTGAGGCCGAAACAAAAATTGTCCCGGTTCAGGAAATTCCTGTTGGCTGGTATGGGATGGATATCGGGCCCGCATCAGTGCGTCTGTTTAGTGAAGCCGTTCAAAACGCCAAAACCATTTTATGGAATGGCCCCATGGGGGTCTTTGAACGTGATGCCTTTTCACGCGGGACATATTCCATGGCCCATGCTGTGGCCAATGCCTATGCAAAAACGATTGTGGGAGGAGGAGATACGGCCCTAGCGGTGTATCGTGCAGGGGAATCGGAAAGTATGTCCTTCATTTCCACGGGTGGCGGTGCCGCGCTCCAGCTGCTGGAAGGCAAGCACATGCCAGGGCTCGCGGCCTTACCCGATCGCCTCTGATCCAACCAGTCCTTTTCACTTCCAAAAGTTCCGAGGCTCTCATGGTACGTCGGTTCATTGTCGGCAACTGGAAAATGCACAAGACCATTTCCCAGGCCGAGTCCTTGATTCAGGCTATCCTCAAGATTTATCACCCACAGACATCCGTGGAACTTGCAGTGGCTCCCCCCTTCGTGGCGCTGCAGGCCGTCTCGGGCCTTCTTGGCTCCACATCCATCAAATTGGCCGCTCAAAATGTCTGCGCCAAAGACGAAGGCGCCTTTACCGGCGAAATTTCGCCCCCCATGTTACGGGAAGCCGGCTGTCAGTATGTTATTATCGGTCATTCGGAACGACGGCATATCTTCGGGGAAACAGACCAGGACATTCATGCAAAAATCCACGCGGCTCTCCGCCATTCCCTCCTGCCGATTGTCTGTGTCGGTGAACGTCTAGAAGAACGCCAGGCCAACCAGACGCAGTCAGTCATTCAGCATCAGTTACTAACCGGTCTGGATGGTCTCGAATCGAAAGATCTCGCACATATCACCATTGCCTACGAACCCGTTTGGGCGATTGGAACCGGCCAGGCAGCCACCGTCGACCAGGCTGCAGAAGTTCATGCACACATACGGTTTTTGCTCGGTAAGCAATGGGGAGTTAATCCCGATCAGACACGAATCATTTACGGCGGGAGCGTGACCCCTGACAACGCCCAAATGTTATTTCAATCCCCACAAATTAACGGGGCATTGGTGGGAAAAGCTTGTTTGAATTCAGAATCCTTTGTTAAGATAGCTCAGTTGGCTACTTCAGATTAACCAGGAACGACCCGATCAACAGATACACATTATGTATACCCTAACTGTGATTCTTCATTTAATTGTCTGTTTTCTCATGATTGCCGCCATCCTGCTCCAAGCGGGAAAAGGCGCCGAAATTGGTGCATCCTTTGGAGGATCTTCCCAAACGGTGTTTGGAAGCCGCGGCCCGGGAACGTTTCTGAGCAAAGTCACCGTGGGAGCCGCTATCGTGTTCATGCTGACGTCTCTCAGCTTAGCCCTTCTTTCCAAACAGGCCAATACATCCTCGGCAGTGATTGATCTTCACCCAACTTCTCATCATGAATCTTCTCCTACGACAACGGCTCCTGAAACGACTTCGTCAGCTGAGACCACTGAAACCAAAAGCCCGGAAGCAACTTCAGAGGCTACTCCGACTCCAGCTCCGAATGCCCCTTAATCTATTCCGCCTCAGCTGAGTCTCCGCAAATATTCGAGAGAGTTTTTCATGCACAAGAAGGCACCGGATCGCTGGTGCTCCCGAAAGAAGCGCGAAAGGCTAAATAGGGGTAAGCCAATTGGCATAGGCAGGATCTTCACCGCGAACGATCCTAAAGAAATCACCTTGAAGGGATTGGGTCAGAGGGCCTGGCTTACCTTCTCCGATCTTTCGATCGTCCAGTTCGCGAACCGGCGTGACTTCCGCAGCAGTCCCTGTCAGAAATATTTCGTCCGCCACGTACATGGCATCCCGGGTAAACCGTTCCTCCACCACCCGAATATTTTTGGCTCTGGCCAATTCAAGAATCGAATTCCGGGTAATGCCGTCCAGAATAGAGGTCAAGGGTGTCGTTTTTAAGACCCCCTTACTGACAATAAACACGTTTTCTCCTGTCCCCTCGGCCACATATCCATCAGGATCAAGGAGAATACATTCCGCATATCCGGACTTTTT
>JAOUGQ010000313.1 GCA_029865515.1 Nitrospirota bacterium | reverse complement strand
GTCTCCTTGGAAAATTTGCGGAAATCTTTCCCATTGAAAAGGGATGTCTTGAAAAAGCGTCGGCGCGTCGATAGCTCGTACCCCGCGATTCCTCAGTGTTTAGTGAGAGAATTCTTGATGCCCCCGCTACCTTCCTATTCTGAAACGCTGTTCCTGATGTTGTGATCACCTACTGCATAGCCTTTCCTCCACGGCTGAACCCCGTGATAATTGTTGCCCAAGCGCATTTGGCTTCGCACGTGGATCCTGGACCTTTTCCGCAGTGTGCCTCACTGCCTATGATAGCCGTTGAGCATGTATCTTCAGTCATGTTGCCCTCAGAAGTTACACATCTACAGCTCAAACTGGTCGCTCCCTGACCGCCTCCACCCCCACCGGCAATTCGTGCCGTCACTTGATTGTTCGGTCCTGGTTCGAGCACGTAACCCGGCTGCGCTACGATGTTGTTTCCTTGCCGAACAAATCCCTGGCGCGTTCTTGGAGGCGGTTGCACTGGCTGGAGCGGTTGCACTTGCTCGAATTGTGCATTAGGAATCGCCATGCGTGGCACCGCACGATCTTGTATCTCTTGATCGGGTTGCGCTGAGGATGTGGTCGGCTCCCCGGCTTGCACGGAGATTGTTACGCCGAGTCCGAGTACCAATGCGAGAGCCGCCGAACCGAATACTACAAGACGAGTGGTAGACCGTTTCATACATCCCTCCTGTTGGTTGTAGGTTGAGTTGTCGCGTTTGTCTTCGTCACTTTCCATTTCCCGTGCGTTTGATCAATTCTTTGAGCACCCTTAGATCCAATGCTCCCGGCAGGGTTCTCTGTCGAAGATGAACCCAGGTGTGCTGCTGATACTGAGGTCCTTCTCGTGCGCCCGATTGCGGTCGATCACCATTTGCTATTCCGGGTTTTTCATGTCCGTTACGAGGCGCTTGGGGTTGAAACCCACATTGAATCCCGGTTAGGGCTTGCCCCACGGGGCAGACTTTCCGAAATGATCGGCCGCCGGTTCCTCCGGCATGGGTCGTTTCGTACACGCCTCCTACCCAGATGCCGGAAACGGGATCGATCTTTACGCAAAGTCCTGTGACTTGATCCACGACCGCACCTGATTGTCCATTAAGACCGACGAGGACGCCATATTCACCGCAGTCGAGGCGAAACGGGGCCCCGCCGTTTCCACCAATCCCGTCGTAAGGCGCCAGCCTTGCTAATGCAGGAGTGGGGGCTAGAACAGTACTTATAAGGATTCCACCCAGGACAAACACGAGCATGGTAACCGTTGATTTCATGGCTGACCTCTTCATTGATCAATCCAAAATTGGTTTAATCATTGTCCATTGGCTATTACCGTAGGAGTGACGGAGTTTGTTGGAGGAATCCGGATTGCCGTTTGATGGATCCCGGAAGAATTCGACGAAACGGTGCGGGATCTCCCGGATTCTTTGGTGTCACAAATTGCTTGCCGGTAATAACGGCCACACCCGGGCTGGTGATGAATTGCTCGAGAGCGTAATCTTTTCCCGAGGTGCCGGGGGTGGGATTGATTTGACCATTCCATCCCATTGGGGCCATCTTCAGGCCGGCCACGAGAAATTGATTGTTAGCTTGCAGGGCGGTTGTGAGTCCGCGCGCCTGACCTGACAGGGTATTCGGTATGCCAGTGAATAACGATTTGACCTGATACCCGCAAGTATATTCTTCTCCTTGTTCTCCAAAAGGACCTAGGGTGCCGGGAATATCTACGGTTTTGGTGGGTGGCGTGCCGATCGCTCCGGTGTCCGGGTCCTGCAAGGGAGCAGGACCGGTTTGAACCGTACTGCGAAAGGTGATGCCGGCGCAGGAGGGCGGTTGCGACACTCCATAATCTTTTTTCCAACGGACCGTTCCCGAAGCCCAGCCGGTTTGTGGGGGAAGAGGTCCGGGCAGGGGAACGTAGGCAATGATAAAGGTATTGCGGCGAATCCAATGGCCGGCGTATGCGGCCCCAGGGGGTGCTTTCAGGAAGGCGTTGGCGGGTTCAATCTGGGCACTCACCTTACGCGTAAGGTCTACCTTAGCGCTGTTGATGGCGTTTTCGGCCAAAGGCGTCAGTTTGCCGCTTGTAAAGAAATTGCCAAGAGTCAGAACCAGGTCTCCGACAACACCGTGTGAATCCAGATGAGCATTTTGCACGGCTGCAACCGCTTTGAGAACACGGAGGGGACGGTCTCCTCCGGCAATGGAAAGCTGTAAGGTCATATGAAGGTCATACTGAACCGAAAAGCGGGGATCGGCATAGCTGCCTAATGCCGTAGGAGTCGTGCTGGTAAACTCCAGATAATTTCCGCGAATGTGATATTGCATCAGCATCCCGGAGGCCCCTTGAGATTGCATGGTGAATTCCCCCTGCTCTCCCATGTTGCAGACAATGTCGTAGAGCGTCACCCCGGCAGCAATGAGATTGCCTTTTCCCAATTCATTTTTCAGGTCATCGCAGGTTTGGGCGCGAGAGGTCTCCCAGGCTGTATTGACTGCCTGGCGTAGGACTTCCGGGCGGTTCAGGAGTTCCCGGAGGCCTTGACGGTTCGGGGCCTTCGGGTCGTAGGTCACAGCCAGGGCTCTGATACCAAATGGAGCCTCACCTGGCAGGCCGGTGGGTCCTCCGGAAGGAATGGGGGTCTCTCCGACAATCTTGCCTAAGACGGTATCCCGTTGAATGCGAGAGGTGAGGTTCGGCTTGGCCTCAACCAGAGTTTGGCTGATACGCGCGGAACTTACCTTCTGATTGAAGCTGAAGTTTCCCCGAGTTTCCACGGCATTGACGGCCCCGACGGAATCCAGGCCCTTCCCGGTTGGCATAAGCAGCATGATATGAACGGTGTTGTTTTCCCCAGGTATGCTTCGCACCACCGGGGCACTGAGTACTTCATCAAAAGGGATCTCTTCTGCCTGAATGGTAATTGGGGCGTCGGCGGTTTCAGGGCTTAAGATCAGTGATAAGGCGTTTCCGGATTCCAGACCATAGGTTCCCGCTGGAACAAGGACCTCCTTTCCATCTGGGGTCGAAAAATGTAAAGCCTGTTCCAGGGTAACAGCCGGCAGGCTGAAATCTATAACCCCATCTTGAGGAGAAGGGTTGGCGTAGGTTTGTTGGATCCCGTTTAAACCTAATCCTACTACCCCGAATAGAAAAAGTGGCAGAACCCAGGAAATCTTGGATGTAAAGTATTTCATATGAAAATCCTTTTGAATGATTGAAGGGAAGGAAAGGAAAAATGCTGTTGTGATCGAACGAGAGAAGAGAAAGTGAATTGAGTCTGCCGAGAGGCCGGCGAAGGACACAGGATAGGGATCAGTGAATCGAAGACTGGTGAAGCATGAACTGGAAAAAGATTGTGGAGAATCCGGTGGATCGCATCCGTGGCGATACCGGCCCCAGGGGGTGATGTGGTTGGGGTTTCCTGACTTTGGAGGATGAGAAAAAACACACGCCTGGGATTTCATCTATTTCTCGCTAATCCTCTTTTTCCTAAATCCCTTGCTCGCAGGTCTAGGAGATATGTGGTGTACGATGGTATGTCGAAATGGATGTATAAAAGGTTCAATGACGCGAAGTCGTTGGGAAATAAAGGAAAGAATAAAGAAGTTGGAGGGGCCAGCAAGAAGAAAGTGTTCGCTCTCGAAAAATGCCCTGGAAAGAAAGGAGAATCGGGTTAACCGTTCAGGAGGATCACACCCGTGACGGTACCCGCCAAAGGAGGAGAAGGGGCGAACAAAGAGGGTCGAGAACACGGCTGGCATACGGAAAATCCCCTTTGAATGGTAATCCCTCCATGGATGATGGCTGAAGAACGGTACT
>JAOUGQ010000312.1 GCA_029865515.1 Nitrospirota bacterium | reverse complement strand
CGCAGGAAATGAGGCTGCGCCTCTGCGGACCCCGATGCGGGAAATTCAATAGTTCCCAATTCTCCCAATGAGGCAGGCCGCTCAGATGAAGAGGAGGCTTGATCCAACTCGCCAAGGCTCAGTTGCGGCATTCCCGTCATGATCATCGCCATGAGAATAATTCGAAGGCAGGATCGTTTCCGTGCACATACCAACAAAGAAGGTTTCATGAACATGCCGACTCCTGGTGGATACGGTTGACTCTCATTGTTCACCTCTGATGATGGTCCCACCTATTCATTTTTGTAGGCAAGCGATATGACAAGAAGGAATGCCAGAAGAAATCATTCCTGGTGCAAACACACATCCAACATTGTCATTCCACCTACATGACGTGATTATGCCAATTGGTCAGGAGATAGACATAGTCGGTGTGTGCCATAGAAAGGATTTCTCCCTTTAGCCGAAATGACAGAGCCCTTTGGCATTCAATCTCTTCACTCCGCGTTGGTCAACATATATTCAAGAGAAAAATTTCTATGGAACCATGGCGCGGCCGATGGTGTTGGCATCCGTGCCGAACCAGATTGTTCTGGTCGGGTGGTGGTAGACCATATGGCGGACGGTTCCGCCGCCGCTGGGGATATCGGTGAGACTGATGAACGTTTGCTTTCGTGTATCGAATCCCACGAGGCGATTGGGATGGGAGCCGGTTTCCACAAACCACACCCGGTCCTGGTCATCGACGGTCATTCCGTACGGTCGGGCATCGGTTCCTCCGGGCACCGGCCATTCTTGAATGTGGCCTGTTTTTGGATTGTAGGACCCAAGATACCCTTCTGCATAATCCACATACCAGATGACGCCATCCGAGGTAATTCCCAGTCGTCGTGGTCGTGCTTCACTCCGTGAAAGCGGAATTTCCCGAACGGTCTTTGTATTCTGATCGATTGTCCCCAGCTTGTTGGTGCCGAATTCAGTAAACCATGGGGAATGGGTGGTATCCATGACGATGCCATAGGGACGGGCATGCGGGGTCGGTAGTGGGAAAAGCTGAATTTTTCCGGTATCCATGTTGAGGTACCCCACCAAATTCCCTTGTTGGACCGTAAACCAGATTTCCCGGTTCTTGCCAAAAACCAGAGTGTGCGGGTCGGTGGCCTCCGGATCGGGCATGGGGTATTTGGTGATGTGTCCGGTGGTTGGATCAAGTTTGCCGATATGAGCCGTGCGATTTCCGGCGTACCAGACCAGTCCATTCTCGTCGACGATCAGATTGTGCGGACCGGTGCCGGGGTCCAGTTTGAACTGGTGAAACTGCCCGACATCGGGTACCAGCACAGCGATGTAATCGCCCCCCTGTCCCACGAACCACACACGACGCTGCTGATCCACATACGGATCACGCGGCCTTGTCTGATCCCAGGGCACCGGCCATTCTTTGATGGCCACGGGGTTGAGGGAGGCGGCTGCGGCTTTGCCGGAATAGTTACTGGTGCAGGCCGGAACGGCAACCAGGGTGATCAGTCCTATCGTGACGGTGATGGTCCTGCTGTAACGACGCATCTGTTATCTCCTGTGTGAGTGGACCCGAATGTGACATTTCAAATCTTTCGTTCTGTATGTTTGCAAGTCTGAACATGTTAGGCAATACACGAAATACCGGACTGGGGGAAAGCAAATGCGGCAATCGCGACGGCAACATCCCGCAAGATTCCTCAACCGTGGCGATAGCTCATCCGGTTAATCTCCAATGGCCCGTCGACCCCGCATCCCTCTCGCAAATAATCGTAGGTTCAGACTGGACCGCCAGCTACTTTATCGTGATAATCTCCCATGAACATCGGTGAGGAATGTCTTAAACCTATGTCAATATTCCTGAATAGGGCAAAGGCCGGAACAATTCTTTTGCTCCTGGCCTTGTTGTGCGTGGGCACCACGGCACAGGCGAACGTTGAACCCCACCCCTATCCTCCTGATGCCTTGCTCCAAGGGGTTTTGGATTTTCGTGAACCCACCGGCATCAGAGGTCGGCTGCTCCACATCGATCGTGAGAAGCAGATTATCTGGTTGGAGTGGGCACAAGTCTCCGTGGATAGCCCCTTATTCCAAAAGGAGTGGGAACGAGTCCCGAACGAATGGATCATCGCTGTCCATCCTCTGAACCAATCACAATTTTATATCCTGACTCAGATGGCCAAGGGTACGGCTTTGGAAATGGTGATCCAACTTGATCAGGAAGGCTGTCGATGCATCCTCTCCTTTCAAGAACTTTCCCTGCTCCCCAAAGTTGACTCGACATTCTCCCTGCCTTAGGAATGACTGAAGTTTTCCTTCCGCTATCCGGCAACCGACATCCGGCATTCATCCGTTGCAATGCGTAAGGCACGCGTTGGAATGCGAGCCACTTAAATGAAAAAATTCTCGCTCTTCCCCCTATATCCAAGTAAGGTGAATTCCCAATGAGCGATGTCGGACATGACGCCTCGGCTAGGCAGGCGTGGATGAAGCAGTGGCTTTCGTAAACCATTTCTTTTTTAACCAGAAGGCGACATTCACGAGAGTCAGCAACACCGGAACTTCGACCAAAGGGCCGATCACGGTGGCAAAAGCGACGGACGATCCCAGGCCAAAAGCAGCAATAGCCACGGCAATAGCCAACTCAAAATTGTTGCTGGCCGCCGTGAAAGACACTGCCGTGGTTTTTCCATAATCCGTCCTGATGAGTTTGCCCATACCAAAGCTAACCAGAAACATACTGACGAAATAGATCATGAGTGGCACGGCAATCCGAAGCACATCTCCCGGCAGACTCAACACCATGCCACCTTTCAGCGTAAACATGGCAAAAATTGTGAACAGAAGGGCGAGCAATGTGAGAGGGGCGATCTTCGGGAGAAACCGCTGTTCATACCATTCGAGGCCTTTTTGCCTGATTCCTATCCACCGTGAGAGATACCCGCACACAAAGGGGATGCCGAGATAGATGAAGACACTTTCGGCAATCGTGCGGAAACTGACGTCGACAATCTGTCCGGCCAGTCCCAACATCGGTGGCAGGATTTCTAAAAAGAACCAGGCCAATCCAGTGAAGAAGATCAATTGAAAGAGGCTATTGAAAGCCACCAATGCAGCTGCATATTGGTTATCGCCCTCGGCAAGTTGATTCCAGACCAACACCATGGCAATACACCGCGCCAGCCCGATAAGGATAAGCCCGGTCATGTATTCGGGCGTTTCGCGGAGGAACACCACAGCCAGACCGAACATCAGGAAGGGGCCGATGACCCAGTTTTGAAGGAGTGATAGGAGGAGAATTTTCCAATCGCGAAAAACAAGGGGCAGCTCTTCGTATTTCACTCTGGCCAGCGGGGGATACATCATGAGCATGAGACCGATGGCGATGGGGATGTTGGTCGTTCCCAGAGAGAGGCTGTTCACGAACACGGAGGCCCCGGTGAAGACAGAACCAATCGTGACCCCAACCACCATGGCTAGAATGATCCATGCCGTAAGGTAGCGGTCCACAAACGATAAACGGCGAGGGGCACAAATAGTCATTGCTATCACCCGTTCAATTCGCGATTTCACCATTCAGTCATTGGACACACACGGGAACACTCGATGTGTGCATGCAGGTGGTGTCATCCTGAGCCTCCCGGCGAAGGATCTATGCCAGGTAAACCAGCCATGGCTTAGCGAGGCCCTTTGTTTCCCTCAGAAGAACATAGGATTCTTCAACGGATACACGTCATTGATTGTTCACCATTGAACAAACAGCCCCTCACCTCCTGAAATTCAACCGGCTGCCAACAACCCATGAATTCTTTCCTTGAGCAGAAAAAACGTATGGTCAAACGCG
>JAOUGQ010000311.1 GCA_029865515.1 Nitrospirota bacterium | reverse complement strand
AATCAGCTCCTGGCCAAAACGATCGTGGCTTTCCAGGCCACGGCGTACAGGATAAGTTGCACGATGGATCACGGACCCTCCAGCTCTCCCACCACCGCCGGCGTCATCGATCTCATGACTTCGCTGGCCATGATCTTCATCCTGCTCTTTGCGGCCTTTATCACTCAGACCTCCTCCGAAGCACAATCGCAATTGCGAGAAAATAAAGAGGATGTGCAGGCGGCCCTGCGCGACCACCTTGGACGGTTAGGGCTTTCGCTCAATCCTGATCCCCGTGATCCGCTCACTCTCCTCATCGTCGTCCCCGAAAACCGGCTCACCTTCGAGTTCGGCCGGAGCACGCTTTCCCCTGAGGCAATCCGGTTTTTGGAGGAGGCCATACCGTTCTATGCGGCGGCCCTCTGTGGACCCTTGCGGGACAAAATCGATTCTCTCGCGATCCAGGGACACACCGATGATCGCGGAGACGATGTTTATAATTTGAAATTGAGCCAGGAACGATCGCTGGCGGTGATGGTGAAAGGCTTAGAGGTCATTGAGGCTCAAGAGCCGTCGGCCTATCAGTGCTTCCAAGAAATGACGTCGGCCTCCGGCCGGGGAAGACAAGACCTGGTTTACGACGCCGATAACAGGGTCAGCCCTGAGAAGAGCCGTCGCGTTATCTTTAAAATCCGCCTCAGTTCGACCGAGCAACGGCACATGGCTGAGAGGCTTCCCCAAATCCCTTCATCCTTGTCGTCTCCGATAAACCTGCCGATGTGATTCTCATTTTCACACGGTCACGACGATTTTCCCTTTTTGCTGATTGGATTTCATATAGCGGTGGGCTTCAACAATCTCTGACAAGGGAAACGTGCGATCAATGATCGGTGTCAGGGAGCCGGATTCGAGACCTCGATAGATATAGTCCTTTCCCCGTGCCAAGCTCTCAGGTTTTTTAACGATTTCAAACAACGTATACCCGCGAACCGTTAACCCTTTTGCCAGCGCGGGAAACAGAGGGAAAATGGTTGGATTGGGAGACAAGGCCCCGTATTCAAAAATAATCCCTCCGGCAGTTGTCAATTCGGCCAGCTTTTCCAAAAAAGGTCCCGCAACGGGATCAAACACCACTCGGACCCCTTTGCCAGCCGTGAGAGACATTCCTGTTTCCACCAAATCTTCCTGGTCGGTGACGATGACGTGATCGGCTCCAGCTTCCAGCAGAAAAGCTTTCTTGTCGGCCCCACGGGTTGTCGCGATGGCGACACCTCCAGTGGCTTTAACAATTTGAATAGCCGCTAATCCCACACTGCTGCTGCCTGCCGTGATCAAGACCGTATCGTCTTTTTTCAAGCCCCCGTATGCGATGAGCGCCCCATACGCCGTCATGTATTGCATCCAGATGGCGGCACCTTCAATGGCGGATAATGTGTCGGGATAATGGGCAGCCGCATAGGCCGGAACGATCGCACTCTCCCCATAGACGCCATATTGGCCCATAGGAAAAGACGGGATCGTACTTACACGGTCGCCTATCCGGAGACCGGTCACGTCAGGGCCGACGGCATCGATGACTCCTGCTGCTTCATAACCCAATCGCGAGGGCAATTGAGGTGTCTCAAGATATTGGCCCTTCCGGAACATGATCTCTGCGCGGTTGAGTCCGATGGCTTCGACCTTTATGCGGACTTCTCCCTTACCTGGTTCGGCCAAGGGTAGATCTTCAAGTTTCAGGACGTCAGCCCCACCCGTTTGATGAAAGCGTACGATCTTGGGCATCAGCTACCTCCCATGAGATGATGAACATCAGGTGCTTAACCGATCCATGACAAACTTCACGATGTGATCCACATTATCCTCTGCCTCCCGAACCACTTGGAGAAATTCAGCGGGGTCAACATTGACCATTTTTAAAAACCGTCGATCGCCGCCACAGCCATACATCAGATCAGGCGGCAATTCTCCCCGGAGTTTGGCTCTGGCTTTTTCAATAATTCGGGGAAACCATTCCAATCCCGCAAGTGATTCATGGCGGGAAGGTAGTTCGCTCGTCATGATTGAATGCTCGGAAAACCTGCCTTGCTGTTCCTGAAAAAAATAGTCGCGTCGAGCCTTGGTGATGGCAAGCACGGCTTCCGGGTCGGGTTCTCCGTCATCGCACCAATCTTCCACAAAATCAAAAATTTCCTGTGGCGTTGCCCCGATCGAGCGAAGAAATTCTTCCTCCGCTTTTGAGAACATACCGTCCGCACTCCGTGTCCCGCTTCTGTACGCGGTGGTTTTGTTTTCGAAGAGAGCCCTGAATTCCTCAACCCAGTCTAAAGATTTATTCTTCCTGGTTCGATTAGCCATGAGAGTCTCTTGTTCTCTTTTAAGTAAAACCCCTTTCACAGATTGGCGTTGCGTATCGTTTAATTGTACGGTCGCCATCATTTCATTGTCTCCTTTTTCTGAATGTCTTTCACAAAAACCCCTGATCAAAATCCCACTCGCCCGCTTTCGCCAAGGAGGTTGGAGGGATTTACTCAAAATTTACAGGATATTTCAGCCTGAATTTCTACCTTTCGCTCCGACAGCCGAATTTCCTGGCGCCTGCAATTGATGTTTCAACGCGTCATTCTCGGCTTCAAGCGAGGCCAGACGGTCCCGGATCGGCTGCAGGAGGGCTTCCACGTCTTCTTGAGAATATTTTATGGGAATATGTTGTCGGCAATTGACGTCCCAGGCCTCGACTCGAAAACGAATAACCCGTTCCGGCTTTCCCTTATATTGGGGATCAGTGAGGCGTGCCTGTAGCTCCGGATCATCCTCTATGACCTCAGCGGTTCCCCAAATCTTGATTCGGGTTTGTGTCGCATAATCCATGAGAAATAAAAAAGCCTGATTGTTTTCAGCCAGATTTCCTACTGAAATGTATTGCCGATTGCCTTTAAAATCAGCGAACTCCAGCGTTCGGTCATCAAGCACCTTAAGGAAGCCTTTCGGGCCTCCCCGATGTTGAATATACGGCCTCCCGTCCCGACTGGCCGTGCCGAAATAGAACGAGTCCTGCTCATTTAAAAATTCCGAAAGCTCGGGTGTGACGGCGTCCGACCATCCATCACGTTTCTCCATTTGCGCATAGTGCTGTCGCGATCCCAAACGCGCCTGCACGGCTTTCACGGATGGGGTGAAGGCGACATCGCTTATAACTTGTGTCATGATGGATTCTCCCTTTCTTGGCTAGGTCGACCCCAGGCCACCCGTGTGTCTAGAAATCGGCGGATATGGGCGGCGATAACCAGTCCGTCCTCTTCAAGGGCAAAATGCCCCGTGTCTAAAAGATGAAATTCAAGATCTTTCAGGTCCCGTTTGTACGGATACGCGCCTTCAGCCGGAAAAATTTTGTCATGCTTTCCCCACACGAGTAATGTCGGCGGTTGATGCTCCCGCAGATACGCCTGCCACTCCGGATACCGTGGCGGGTTGGAGCCATAGCTATAGAACAATTGCAGTTGAATATCGTTGTTGCCTGCCCGATCCAACAGATACTGGTCGACCAACCAATTATCGGGACTAATCGCCTCTGCATCTCTCACTCCATGGGTATACTGCCATTTGGTCGCCGGAAGGTTTAGAAAGCCCTTGAGAGCTCTGGCATTTTCCGGCGTACGATCTTTCCAATACGCCCGAAACGGTTTCCAAAATTCCCGCAAGCCCTCATCATAAGCATTTCCATTCTGGATAATGAGAGAATCAATCCGCTCAGGGTGACTGACCGCCAGACGGAATCCCACCGGAGCCCCATAATCCATCAAATACAGGCTATAAGATTTCAAGCCCACTTTTTGGGTGAACTGCTCCATGACTTTGGCAAGGTTGTCGA
>JAOUGQ010000310.1 GCA_029865515.1 Nitrospirota bacterium | reverse complement strand
CCCAGGTCGCCTCTCCACCAACGGTGACCATTCCCGCCAGCGGTACCATGGCTGGCCTCTTTGCCCGATTCGACGAAGCCCGCGGGGTATGGAAAGCGCCGGCTGGAACCGAAGCTACGCTGCAAGGGGTGGTCGGGCTTGAACCATTACTCACCTCACAAGACATTGCTCTCCTCACCCCGGCCAACATCAATGCTCTCAAACTGATTCCCCCTTCAACTTATGTGGCTTGGGGCTCACGAACCCTTTCATCTGATCCCGAATGGAAATATGTGCCGGTCCGACGGATGGCTTTGTTCTTAGAGTCCAGCATTGCACAAGGCACAACGTGGGCTGTCTTCGAACCCAATAATGAGCCGTTATGGGCACAGATTCGCCAGTCAGTCGAGACCTTTATGCAGGCCCTTTTCCGGCAAGGAGCCTTTCAGGGCCTCAGGTTGCAAGATGCCTATTTTGTGAAATGCGGAAGAGAAACGACGACCATGCCGGAACAAGCGGCCGGCAACGTCAACATCGTTGTAGGATTTGCGCCCCTCAAGCCCGCGGAATTCATCATTCTTACTGTCAAACAAAAGGCTAGGCCAGTCTCTTAAGAACAGACATGCCCTTTTTCTCGCGGGGAAAAACTCAAAATGGGGAAACAACCCGGAGAGGGAAATCGACAGGATGAATTCAGAAAGCTTTCGGTATTTGTGGAATGAGCACCTCAAAAATCACGAGTTAGTGGTTTTTAAAGGTGTTTGGTAGAAATCTCTTGTTGCTGCGTGGAGTCGAAACGCAAGGCATCCAGGACATTTTGCATATCGGACGGAAACTCCGACGAATATTCCTGATATTCACCGGACAAGGGATGCTGGAATCCAAGTGTTCTTGCATGCAGCATCACCCGGGGAATGTCGATCTCCTTGACCCGGCACACCTTCTGTGCGCCATATGGTTCATCCCCCAAAATCGGGCAACCCAATGAGGCCAGATGAACCCGAAGCTGATGTGTCCGACCCGTGCGTGGGGACAACACGACATGTGAGGCAAGATCACCCAATTTTTGTGCGACCCGATACTCCGTGACCGCTCTCTGAGGTCGCACCGTGTTGGATGAGACGATTTTCCCCTCTACCCGATCCCGCCCAATGGCCAACTCGATCACTCCCCGTTCCTCTCGGGGTACGCCCCATAGGAGTGCCTCGTACATTCGAGTGATCGAGTGTTTCTCAAATTGGGCCGCCAGCGCACGATGGGCGTGCTCAGTTTTGGCTATAACCATCACTCCGGAAGTATGCTTATCGAGCCGATGCACAAGTCCTGGCTGCACCGTTCCATCTTTGCTCCGTTCTGAATCCTCATCGGCTTGAAAATGCGCCAGCAGCGCATTGACCAATGTGCCCGACCAATTCCCTGACGCAGGATGCACCACAATCCCTGCAGGCTTGTTTAGCACCAAGAGGGCTTTATCCTCGTGGAGAATCTCCAACGGCACCGCCTCACCATTAACCAGTAACGGTCCCGGCTTGGGGGTATCCATCGTAATACGATCGCCAGGCTTGATTTTTTGGCTCGGTTTGACAACCCGCGCGTTCACCCGTATACGTCCCAGCCCGATCAACCGTTGCAAGCCCGAGCGGGACATATCCCGCTCATGGTGTACCAGAAATTGGTCAAGTCGTTTGCGCGTTTCCCCCGCCGTCACCACAAATTCCGTAATCATCTGCTCAGCCGGTTCAGTCTTCTCAAAAATCCCAAAAATTTCAACGCCATTTTGCCAATTCCCCTTTTTACCATAACGCTTGACGCCGAATCTTCTTCAGGACATGTGGAGTCCTCGACACAAAAGTTCTATACTCTGCTCCCACAGGAGCCAGCAATCTCCAAAAGAGAAAAGACCATGAGCGACTCCCGTAAAGAACCATTCCACAAATACTAATCATCCCCAGATACAAATGAAGGGGTGAACAGCGGCGCTCGTTGTCCGAACGCCCCAGTGAGTCGTCCACTACGATTTTTAGTTTTCCAACTCATGTGAACTCTTAACAATGTGGAGGGCATGCCCATGGTACCAGACATTCTAGAAAAAGCTCGGACCGTATTGACCGCTCCTGGTGAATTTTACCGCCAAATGCCCAAGTCTGGAGGGTTCCTGGAGCCCATGTTATTTCTGATTGTGATGGCCATCATAGGTGCCATCATCTTCGTCTCCCTTGGATTCCTTGGGTTGGGATCCTTCAGCGCAATGGGTGTTGGAATCGGAGCCATGCTTTTCATGCCGGTCATGGCCGTGATAGGAAGCTTTATCGGGGGGGGAATCATGTTTGTCATCTGGAAATTGATGGGGACTCAGGAACCCTTCGAAGTGGCCTATCGGTGCGTGGCCTATGCCTCAGCGATTTATCCCGTCACTGCGCTCATCGGCCTGGTCCCCTATCTAGGATCGGTCGTCGGTATTGCGTGGGGCATGTATCTGATGTTTATTGCCACCAAAGCGGTCCATCAATTAAATGAAAAAACGGCTTCTATGGTGTTTGGCATCATAGGCCTAATCCTGATTGTCTCCAATATCAGCAGTGAGATGGCCGCCCGCCGGATGGCCACGAATTTTGAAAAGATGGTACCCGCCATGGAAAATATACAAAACATGGAACCGGAAGAAGCAGGAAAAATGGTGGGAGAATTTCTCAAAGGCCTGGAAAAAGCCCAAAAAGAAAACCAGACAGGCGAAAAGAAATAAGATATAGGGGGGACTTCACTTTCCACCACGATCAACGGATACAGCATCCAGACACGGTCCAGAAAGCCTTTTCTGATCATTCCAAAAAGGATGAAACCCCAAAACGCATAACAAACCACAAAAATAAAGACCCACCAAAAAGGCCAGCAGGCCCTGGCCATCAATGCTCCCTGCCAGGTAGAGAAAGTCGCATTCATGTGTCCTGGAACCACCTGTCACGCTTTACCCTCATTCCACATGTTTGAATGCCCGATTAAATATTCAGAGAAGGTGTTGAAAAATTCTTTCAAAGAATATACCAATAGCGAAAAATGGGAACAGACAACCCCAGACCCGTTCCGGCCAGGTACTTC
This sequence comes from Nitrospirota bacterium, assembly GCA_029865515.1. GTDB lineage: Bacteria > Nitrospirota > Nitrospiria > Nitrospirales > UBA8639 > Nitrospira_E. Next base: position 784 of record JAOUGQ010000310.1, on the reverse strand, counting down.
CGAACAGCGAATGTCCGCAAGGGCCAAGACCTCACATAAGGCAGGCAACGGCTGAAACATCAGGCTCAATTTCACTACCGACGGAATCCAGCGTTCATGTCCATGCGCGAAAATCGTGGCAACTCACCGATGATTGACGCTGCAAAGAGCATCCTCTCCAAACACGATGAACTGTGGCCGGACTTCTTCCGTCACGGGACTTCTTTGACGTTGTTCTCAACAGTGAAAGAGAGGGCAATGAATGGATGATCCTCAGATTCAGGCGAATCCCCTACGAGTAAGGAGCCAATCCGTTTCTCGAGATAGCCACGGAGAGAGGTCGAATACCGGCCCGGAGACGTCAACCGGTGTAAGTTGACAAACCTCCCTCCTAGTCTTCTATATTAGACCCTGGTCCTGGGAATGGAGGCCCGGTAAAGATCACAATCTTTACAGTGAGGGTCTTTCATGCCCAATACATCCGCGTACTTTTATAGACTCCCCTTCATTGTCACTGCCCTGGTCCTTGGAATTCCGCTTGCTTCCCCTCTAGCCTTCGCTGGGCTCTTTCCCCTTGAACGAATTGATTGTGGCACCGTTAACGTAAAAGTTCAGACTGTTACAGACCTGGAAGGGCAAAAGTTTGTCGTGGCTTTGGCCACTGAAAAGAAAACCATCGTTATTGGTCGAGCATCATCTCCCAGCCCCAGTAATCTATTTTCCATTCTTTCTGAAATATGCAATGACTTAGTGAAAAATTTCAGCCAGCAGTCCCCTGCCTCCACCAATGCCGCTTATTCGAATG
>JAOUGQ010000309.1 GCA_029865515.1 Nitrospirota bacterium | reverse complement strand
GAGATTTTCCGATTTGTTCAAGGAGCCGTCTGCCAGAAAGAAGAAATAGGCCGCAAAGTAACGAGCGGCGGACTCATTGCCATCAGTAACTGGCATCTCCTGAGCGAAGAAGGAGAGGAGCTGGAAGTCGATGGGGTGACCGCTCCGGGTGCGGATCGAAACCCGGCGGATGTAGTTGCTGATCTTCTTCCTCTTACCCCAGGCACAAATCAGGGCAATGATCTGAACCAGCTAAACAGGAAGTTCGAACGGGGCAGCATTCTGAATTACTTGAAAGACCTTCCCAGTTTGATGGTGTTCAATGACGAGGCTCACCATATCCATGACTTCAAGGTAGAGGGTGAGGTCAGCGAGGTCGAATGGCAGAAAAGCCTCAACCTAATTGCCGAAGCCAAGAGTGGGCGTTTCTTTCAGGTGGATTTTTCAGCCACGCCGTATAACCAGGTCGGTACGGGGAAAAACAGGAAGCTGACCTATTTCCCGCATATCATCGTGGACTTTGATCTGAAAACTGCCATGCGCCACGGGCTGGTCAAAGCATTGGTTCTGGACAAGCGCAAGGAAATCGGAGCGTTATCGGATGAGGAGCTGGAATTCAAGGCTTACCGGGATGAAAACGGGAACCCGTGTTTGGCTGAAGGGCAGCGGATTATGCTCCGTGCCGGGCTCGCCAAGCTAAAAAAGCTCGAATTGGAATTTGCGACTATTGATCCAACCCGTCGCCCGAAAATGATGGTGATGTGCGAAGACACAAGCGTAACGCCTCTGGTCAACGAGTTTCTGCGCCTTGAGGGATTGACCGATGATCAAATCCTACGTGTGGATTCCAGCAAGAAAGGCGATCTTAAACAGGGTGACTGGGATGTGCTGCGTGAAAAGCTGTTTGATATGGACGCTCACAAAAACCCGCGTGTGGTGGTCAGTGTCCTAATGCTGAGGGAAGGCTTTGACGTGAACAATATCTGCGTCATTGTTCCCCTGCGTGCGACGCAGGCGCAGATACTCCTGGAGCAGACAATCGGTCGGGGGCTTCGATTGATGTGGCGTGGGGATGTCTATGAAGAAATCAAAGGCGACAACCGGCGCTTGATCAAAGAAGGCAAATCACCTGAAAGCATGATCGACGTGCTTTCGATTGTCGAACACCCAGCTTTTCAGCAATTTTATGAAGAACTGATGGAAGAGGGACTAGCTGGTGAGGTCGATGAAGAAGATGACAAGACCAGTAGCACCGGCGACCTGATTTCAGTGGCGTTGCGAGATGGATATGAGCAATTTGATTTCCATTTCCCTTTTATACTGCGGGAAAAAGAGGAAACCCTTCATACGCAGGAGATTGACGTCCTAACATTGGAAGTCTTTTCAGGATTTAGTCTAGCGCAATTAAAATCCATCATCGGCAAAGGCGAAAAATTCATTTCCGAAGATGTCCAGACCAGCACCCGTTTTGGTGATTACCGCGTAGATGGCGGAGTGATGACCGCCACTGGTTACAATGACTATATATCGCGCCTTGTCCGGAGGATTGGTGAGCTGTTGAGCCAACCGCTGACAAGTAGTTCAAAGGTCTTTGCCAACCAGAGTCAGTTTCCGCATATCCAAGTTAACAAAGCTCGACTTGCCGGATGGATTGATCGTTATATTCGAACGGCGGTGTTTGGCCAGAGGTTTGATCCGTTCGAGGATGAAAACTGGCGAGTGCTCTTGGTGGATACTGTCACAGAACACATTATAAAAATTGTGGCGAGAAAGCTCCTGGAGGTCGAAGAAAAGCGGCTTGATGGAGAGGCTGAAATTGCGTATCGCAGGCTTTCTGAAGTCGAACGGATTGCTGTCCGTGAAACGGCTTCAGTTCTTGTGAATAAATGCATCTACCCCCGGCTGCCTTACCCTTCACGAAATGGAGGCTTAGAGAAAGCCTTCATTGAGATGGCAAATGGTGACAGCTGGGTGAACGCGTTTTGCAAAATCAATGAACACAAACATGATTTCGTCCGCCTGCGATATATCAAAGAAGACGGGTTGCCAGGCTTCTATCATCCTGATTTTGTAGTACGCACGGAAAACACTGTCTATATGGTCGAAACAAAGGCTCAGGATCAACTTGTTCATCCAAACGTAAAACGGAAGCGGAGAGCGGCTCTGTCTTGGTGTGAACGGGTCAATGGATTACCCGAAGAGCAACGCATGGGATGTGAGTGGAAATACGTTCTTCTGGGCGAGGCCTTGTTTTACGAGTGGCGGGACAAAGGAGCCAGCATGCCCGAACTTCTCGACTTTGCCACTTTGCGGGGGGCTGATTATCTGGTGCAGGGGAAATTGAATATTTGAACCTTTGAGCCAAGCCTGATTTTTGATGCGGCTTGAGGGATTCACAGGAGCCTTCCCTTGCGTTATTCTAAACATGATAAAGGACATTATGACGTTTAAGCGGCTTGCCTGATCAAAACACCCGAGGGCGGTGTCGGAATCCGAACCTGCTAAGCACCATTCGCCTTGCTCTGCAAGGGGATAAACCAGTCGACAATCTCAGGCCCTTCCATCACTAAGAGGCATCACAACCAGGGAGCCAATTCTCTCCCCCTTTATACGTTCGGCCACTGTGGTGAATTTTGTGACGCAACACTGCGGGAATGGAAGGCACGAGACGGGAACATATAGAATTAATGCTACATGATAACCTCTGAATATTGCAGGCAATAGTGGGGAAACCGTTGCAATAGCGAGCACTTACCAAATGCCGTTGATTTGACCTTTTAAGGCGAGGGCCCTGGGTTCGAGTCCCAGCCGGCTCACCAGTTTTTGGATTCGCATTCTTTGTTCTCCCCTCTCAGGCCTCGGATCACTCCTGGTTCCTTACGCCTCCTGTTCGCGCACGAACTGCCGCGCACGACGCAGGTCGTCGTGCGTGCAGAGTGTGAGTTCCAGCAGGAGATGTTCCAATGCCGCAACCCGCGCAGTCACCTCCGGCAACACAATATCGAGCCGTTCCGTCAACTCATCTACCTGTCGGCTGAGTCCGGATTCCGATGTGTGCTTCGCCTCAGCCTTCGTCGCACGCCCGCGGGGTCGGCGTCGTCTCATCGGACTCGGGGTCTTCTTCTTACGTGGCATCGCATCCCTCCTGGTTACCTGCATCTCTACGCGTCCGCAGCCGATCGGTCAAGCACCATTTTCATGGTAGACGGTGCGTTGATCACTCCACATGGTCAAAGGCCCATGACCCCTCTGGTGTGGCTTGTACATACCGAGTGCCACACGCCACCACAACACCTGGGGGGTCCGATCTTGTTCTGTGTAGCTGAATGACAGGCTCATGCATTGGTGACGTGCCAGACAGAATCTGGTCGCCATCCTTCTTGACCCGACTCCTTCTCGTTCGGTCTTGGGTTGTCTTTGGTCGCCAGCGGCGAGCGCCGACCGGCTTCCACCTGCGAGGCGCATCGCTCGCGCCAGTGAGCCTGTCACTCCTGCTGCTTACCCCTCTTTGGTCCGCCGGTTCCGGCCTCTGCCTCCTGGTTCCTCTGTGACCTGTGCGGTGCCTCTCCTCCTCCCGTGAGAGAGTCACCTACAGTTCAACACAGTCGGAGTAGGAATCATGGTTGCCCAGGACCCCCTCCACGGATCCGAACGTGCGGCTTTCCCGCATTCGGCTCTTGCCTCAGGTGATGACGCCAAGCCGCCGCAAGGGATAGGGGTGACAGATCCGTGCGGGAGGCAGCCAGTGGGCAATGAGGCGCTGCATCCGAACCCGTGAGACACGGCCACGTTGGCTCCGCCGCGCCAGGGCGCGATACCAGAGCCGGGCCACGGCCCAGCGGAACTGTTGCAGCGCAGGACTGTTCATGGGCACGCCAAAATACTGGGTGTGCC
>JAOUGQ010000308.1 GCA_029865515.1 Nitrospirota bacterium | reverse complement strand
CTGTATCTCCTCCGTCATATTTTCTAAGACAAACATTTCGTCTAAATTCAGATCCCCCCCAAGAAAAGAATACTGTGTATTCAGATGCATCAAGAAACACCCTGCGACTTCAATGCCGGAACCTTCAAGTACCGCAGCCTGAATGGTCAGATCATCAAGATGTGTGGCTTTCACTTTTGAGGTCGCCTTGACTTCGACCAGTCGCCAACGTGTGGCATCCAGCCGTTCCACAATGTCAACGCGCACCAAAATGCCTTGCCACACAAACGCTCCTTCAAAAATGGCGGGCACAGCTGGATCCTTCAAGAGTTCACTTGTTCGAAGAAGGGCTGAAGGGATTTGTCGATGCGTTTCTTCAACCAGGACACCATGAGGAAAATATTGACGAGCCACGACTCCAACTTCGGTTCCCATGTCCATGATGGCCCGACGGTCAGGAGTGGGAGGGGTAGCTAATTCGGGCGAATGGATTTCCAAATATAATCGTTTGGCACATTGCAAACCCGCCAGAAAGCGGCTTTTGGATAAACGATGCGTGGGAGCAGGTTGTTGCATCAAATTTTCCGTTTGCTCTGAAACAAAGGATGCGGGAGAAATTGGTTTCACAAGAGTACCATGATTCAAGGGAACAAGTGGTAGAGAGATAAGCACATTTCTTTCAGAATGTGCCCACGAAATACAACCACTCGTTGCGATTTAAAATTTCCAGACTGTGAGATACAGCTAAGTTGGGGTATCTCATGCAAACTGCCTCAGCCCACTTAGAAAACTTGCCAAAACTTCAGCCCAAGCCAGGTTGCGTCCGCACAAGATTGGTCAGATTGTACAAGAGATGGGTCGCCTATACGTTGCCTTATGACCTATCCAAGCGATACCAATCAAAACTTTGCCCCACGGATGGGCTTGATCCCCGAAATTGGCGACCTCATGAAGAAGGAAATGAAATCTGCACAATTTTGACCAGAAAAGATATTCTTAATCATCATAGCCCTAGACGCTTCCTTGACTCTTATCTGTTGTTATCCCCAATACCTGTGGAAAAGCCCAAAAAATTAGTCGGCGTCAAAAATTCTCAATAAAAAATTGGTCTAAAATATCACAAACTACCATATGTTTTTTTTAAATTACGCTTTCCTCGCATGAAATCATTTGGATTCTCAGAGACCAAAACATCCCGTATGTTCATTTTTTTAAAGCTTCACAGGTCATCCATCCACAAAAATTGTGGATTTTCTATGAATAACCCTGTAGATAAAGTTCCGAAACCCGCATTACACCCCTTTAAAAGCAAAATGCCTTATCAGAAGGCATCTGTTTTAAAAAATATCCCTATTCTTGGTCGAAATTTCTAATCAAAAGGTACACAGGCTCCTACAGTAGCCGCATGCTAACCGTATCCGCAAATTGGCGCCCCTTCCGCGTCAACTGTAATCGTGAGTCTGCTTGAAGGAGATAGTCTTCTTCAACCAATTTTTTGAAAGACGTGGACCAAACTTCATCTTGAGATAATCCTTGAACCCAATCTATGGGCACCCCTTCAAGCAGGCGCAAACCAAATACAATCCGCTCTTTTTCTTGCTGATATCTGAGCAGCCGCTCTTTTTCAGCAATGGGCAATTTCCCAGCTTCCAATTGCTTCGCATACTGATCAACACTGGATACATTTCCAAATCGGCTCCCTGACACATACGATTGGGCACTTGGTCCCATTCCCAGATACTCCAACCCCCGCCAATACCGAAGATTATGCTGACAGGAGAAACCCGGTTTCGCCCAATTGGAAATTTCATATCTTGTGAATCCAGCAGTTTCCAATTGGGCTTCAGCTCGATATTGGAAACCTGACTCATCATCCGGATCCATCAGCCTCAATGCCCCACGGCGAAATTCCGTATAAAAACGAGTCCCCTCTTCAAGTGAAAGTGCATAACAAGAGACATGGGAGGGATTCAGCTCCAGCGCTTGACTAAGAGTTCTCTCCCAGGACTGAATTGATTGGCCCGGAATTCCGTATATGAGATCGAGATTAACATTGGAGAATCCGGCCTCTTTCGCAACTTGGACTCCTGACAAGGCTTCGGCGACCGTCCCGGAAAGTCCCAACCGCGCCCGCTCCTGTTGGTTAAATGATTGCATGCCTACACTCAACCGGGTGACCCCTGCTTGCAGGAGGGTATCGGCATACTCGGCCGTGAGGGATTCCGGGGTCGCTTCAACCGTCATTTCACATCTTGCCGATAGGGAGAACCTCGAAGTCATAAGAGAAAAAATATTTTTCAACTGCCCAGGTAACAAGGCGGTGGGGGTCCCGCCCCCGACATACACGGTAGAGACTGTTCGCCGACTCATTTCCAATTGCCTTGCATAAAATGCAATTTCCCGGTCAAGGGCTTGAAGAAATTGTTCAATGCGTCGTTCTTCATGCATGACAAGATAAAACGCGCAAAAATGACACCGTTTAACGCAAAAAGGCACGTGAAGATAGATGCCAAGATCGGACCTTATTTCTTTGCTTTCAAATGGTTGCCCAGCGTCATGGGGATGCAAATTCACCTCGTCATTCATTTTGAATCCCTCGCCAAACATTCTTCCACTAGAGAGATTGTCTGGAATAATAACAGCGGGCATGGATTGATGAAGGGATACGCATACTGGATAACAGTCACGATGCCAGCTGCAAGCAAAACAGCCACAGGATCAAAGAGGGAATTTAAACTAGAATTTTTACGAATCGAGAACTAAAAACTATGAGCTTTCTTCATGCCGTTCACGATAGATAGGGCAGGCCCCCTTATGGCGAAGAAGGCCGGCGACTTCCGCAACCATTTTTCGATTGCCACACACATATACAGCCAGATGATCCACTTGAGGAAACTCCTGCAGCAGGTGCGTCACCCGTCCCTTCTTTCCCCTCCAAGTTTGCCCCGGTTGAGACAGTGTGAGGGTAAAGGCAAAATTCGAGTGGCGGTCAGCCCGCTGCTGCAACTCATCCAAATAATAGATATCAGGTTCACTTCGAAGTCCCCATAACAATGTGATGGGTTGGGAACTGGATTGTTCTAAGAGACTATTTATCATAGACCATAAAGGCGCGATACCGGTTCCCGTTCCAACAAATAACAGATCACGCTCTGGATCATCATGAAGGTGAAACGACCCATAGGGTCCTGAACACTGCAGTTCCTCACCTACCGAATGCTCCATCAAAAACGCGGACCCCTTCCCCTGCTCTCCGGCATTGAACAGCAACACCAGATGATGAGAGGAACTGGGCAGTGAGGCAAGCGAATAATATCTCACAAACGATGAATCGGAGGCTCCATCAGGGACTGTCACAGCAATGGACTGGCCTGGAAGAAAGGCCAGCGTAGGAGGACCAACCAACTCTAAAGTTAACTCTCGAACATCTTTAGTCAGATGCCGAATTCTGAAAACCTTTGCCCGGAATCGTCGGGGGGTCATGTCTGGGAATGTAGAGAATCCTGCTTGATCTGGCAAGAGCCTGCCCTCGGGCCTTCCTCAACCTCACTCAAAGTCCGTGGGCACCTAAACAGGAATGACAAGCGCCACTTATTACAAGATGACGGCCGCCAGCGGCCATCGACCTAGTCCCAGCGACTTTGGTTCGACCTGTATGCCTTGAGCCTTTATTTTTTTCTTGCTTTGAAATCAAAGGAGTGAAGACTCCTCTGCCATCACTGGGCTTGGATCGATCGGGATTTACATCAGAAGAAGAAAGTGCCCAAAAGATGATGCGACGGCAAGGAGCATACCTTCAATTATCAATGGAACCGGCAAGATCCAATAAAAAAGCATAAATCATTGCCGTCTCCTCATATCGTTTAAACCGGCCGGAGGCTCCACTATGCCCCGC
>JAOUGQ010000050.1 GCA_029865515.1 Nitrospirota bacterium | reverse complement strand
TGTGGGACTTGTGCCGTATTCATTGGTGGTTGCGTCGTATCCCCAATCCAAACGAACGGTCAGTCGGTTCACGGGCGTAGGGTTCTGTGGGAGCAATCTATTTGGCCTATTTACACCAAAGGCCGAACGAATGGTGGAGTTTTGGAGTCACGTTGAGCGGGAACGCAAGCATCCTCTTCGCTTGATTCGAACCCTTGGGGGGCTGGTTCTGATCCGCTATGTGCTTGGCTGTTTATCCCTTTCCGAGGCATTGGATCGGCTTGGCCGGAGGCTGGATCTTCAAGTGAAGGAAGTCCTGCTTCCGTTTCCTGAAGCCGCTATTGATGTGGATACTCCTGAAGATCTTGCATTAGCAGAAAAAATCTTGATGGAACGCCGAAAAGGATAAGAAGGCATGAAGAGGGGGGCTTGCCTGTGAGCGGATATTGCATGAATTGGCATGTCTGGCATCCTCGTAAATCAGCCACGGGGAGAAATAGATGGAGAAATACTCAAAGGTTCACGCCTTTTTAACAGACGCTCAGCCTGTTCTAAATCGGAGGGGTTGTCGATCTCAGCCCAAATCAAGCCCTTGATGGAAAAGGTTGATACGTGGCCTTGTTGGGCCAATTCGTCGATGAGTGATAAATACCATTGGTTGAGTGCCTCCGGCTTTCGAATGCGTTGGTCCAACGTCGAACAAAATAACCGAGGTCCTTCGTCTTGAAACCGAATCATACCGATGGACTCCCCATTGACTTCCCCTATCGGGAGTGTTTTGCCGATGCGGACTAATTGTGTGTCACGCACGATCACTTTCATGTCGTCGGCATCGTAGTGAGATTTTTCATCGGTCACCAAGGTGATCGGGGCGGAGGGGGCTTGCAGCAGACCTGCCAGGACTGCTGATTCAAACAACGTGTCGCCATTAATTAATACAAAATCTTGGGTCATTTCATTCCGGGCAACCCAACAACTGATAAGGTTATCGGCCAGGGCAAAAAATGGATTGTAAATAGTATGAATGGACCTTGCCTCCACTTGCTTAGCCAGCAAGGTTTCGACTTTATCAGCTCCAAAGCCGACGACCACGTGAATTGAATCCATCCCTACTCGGAGCAGCTCCTGAACTTGCCACTCTAAAATGGAACGTCCATTAATGGTAACGGTGCATTTGGGTCGGTCGGTTGTTAACGGCAGCAACCGTTTTCCTTGTCCGGCACTTAAGATCACAGCTTTCATCGTGTGAAATCTCCTATCATGGGATGCCTAATGGGTAACGTTGCGTTGAGGTTCGTCGGATGTTAGTCAGATATCTAGTGCGAGAAGTTCTTAAGCCATCAGCTGTGGTCTGCGGGCTTTTGGTGGCGTTGTTTGCCGGATATAGTTGGGTCATCTTTTTATCCAAAGCCGTCAATGCGTTGTTGCCCGCGAATATGATTTTTACGTTAATTGTCTTAAAAGTGGGAATTGCCCTTGAGGTCTTAATGCCTATTTCGTTGTATTTCGGAGTTATTTTAGGGTTTGGTCGTTTGTATACCGATTCTGAAATGAAAGCCTTTATGGCGTGTGGTGTCAATCCGTATCGGATCCTTCTTACCGTTTTTTCCCTTTCCTGTTTTGTGGCGGTGCTTGTCAGCATATTTTCGTTGTATCTTCGCCCCTTGGCTTATGAGCATAGTTACCGGTTAAGAACCGAGGCCGAATCGGGTTTCCGAATTTCCAACGTGGATTCCGGGCAGTTCTATGAACGCCGTGACGGTTCTCTGGTGTTTTATGCGGAGGCAGTGGATTCAACGCGACACCGGCTGAGGGGAGTCTTTGTTCAGAGTGAGCATGGCGATGACTTGCAGGTCTTTTCGGCTACGGAAGCTCAAGAGCAAATGGATCCTCAAATCGGTGTCTCTATTCCGGTGCTCTTTGATGGATTCGAATATAAACTGACCAGGGAGGGAGAGATCAAGCATATTTCTGGTTTTTCACGGCTGGCGATCTACCCACAGGAGCTTATCACGGAGTATAGACGGAAAAGTGAATCCACACAAAATTTATTGAAATCCGATTCTCCCAAGGATATCGCAGAACTTCAATGGAGGTTTTCAACCCCATTTTCGGCTATTCTCATGGGGCTTTTAGGTGTGCCCTTAAGTCGCGCGTCTCCCAGACAGGGAAAATACGCCAAACTTTTTACAGCGACGATTATATTTTCAGCATATTACTTTACAGGGTTGATGGTGAAGACTCTTGTTGAACAGGGAACGCTACCTATTGTTCCCGGTCTGTGGTGGATTGTTCTTGCGTTAGGAGCCTTACTGGTTTTTTTATTGGTACCATCGCGTTTCACAAAAGTCATGTCTTAAAGAGGCCTGAGCTCATTCTCCTTAACTATCCTCAGGTAACCTGAACAGGGAATAGGAACATCTGAGAGCCTGACGTTCATCATGGGTTCCTCAATATCCTCATGAAAATTCTGAATCGGTATCTGGCCGTCAGTTTACTGAAAGGGTATCTTCCAGTGCTGGCGATTTTTTTGGCGGTATTCAGTCTAATTGTATTTGTTGAGGAACTGGATGAAGTGGGTAATGGTCGCTATACCTTTTTGAGCGCCACTGAGTTTTTGTTGCTGACCCTGCCAAGCCGGTTCATCTTTTTGGCCCCGTTTGTAGCTCTGTTAGGGAGTATCATGGCCTTAGGCGGCCTCGCCAATGGCCGGGAACTCATCGCGATGCAAGCCGGTGGGATCTCTCCCTATCAAATTGCCTGGTCGGTCATAAAGGTGGGGGCAGGGTTTATTCTGATTGTGGGTTTCTTAGAAGAGGTTGTCACGCCACCTTTGGACCAGGAGGCCCATTTGAAGCGATCGGTGGCTCTGTCAGATTCACGGACCTATAAAGGACAGCAGGGATTCTGGTTTCGGGAGGGAAGGCGCTTTGTCAGAATTCATGAGATACGCTATGGAGAGGTTCCGCAGGGCATCGATATCTTTGAATTCAATGAGGCGGGACAAATGACGACCTATATGCATGCCCAAGAGGCAGATATTGTGAACCCTCAGAAGTGGACGCTTAAAAATATTAAAAAACAGGCCATTCAGGGGTTTAGTGTTTCACAAGAGTTTCTGGCAAGTCTTGAATGGGATTCTCCACTTAAGCAAAATGAAGTGCGGTTGTTGACACTCCCTGCTTCCTCATTAGCCCCTTCTGAACTTTATCAATACATTGAGGTTTTAAAAAGGAAAAAGCAACATTCTCGCAGATATGAGTTGAGTTTTTGGGACAAACTTCTTATGCCCTTAAATACGGGGCTTATGATTTTAGTGGCGATACCGTTTGTCTTTGGTCCGTTGCGAATGGCCGCGGCGGGCAAGAGAGTCTTCATTGGATCCTTAGCAGGCTTGGGATATTACTTAATGACGGAAATTTTTAAATATGTTGGCCTCTTGTTCGGAGCGTCTCCTTTTTTGACAACAGCCGCTCCCTTCCTGATCCTGTCAGTTGTTACCCTTGTTTGTTGGCGGCGTTATGTACAGTAAAAAGATGTGGAAAGTATCATGGGGGATCATGCATGATTCGGAGCGAATGTGTTCATTTGCGGGTGATTATCCATGCGCAAAGGGAGCTGTCTAATATTCAGTTGGACTCCTATCGATCCGGCATATACAGACTCGTGGACGATGTCAGCTTTGTGCGGTTTCGGGCGTGGCTGTGAGATACTCGAAACCGACAATAGATCCGCCGGGGGAGCACTACATAAGGCTTTGTCCGCTCGTTCCTATTCGAAACTTAGATCGACTCTATTTTCTTAAAATGCATCAGAGATAAGGCGTGATGATTCTATGAGTGTGTATGCTTACATTGTGAATGACCCGAATGTTCGATTGTGGAATCTGACCTCTCGTACGCGGTATCAACGTATTTTAAATCGGATGGGGGTCCAGAATTTCCTGGATAACATCAACGAACTTCCATCTAATCATCCTGTTCTCATTATTCGGGGGGATTTTTTATATGATGAGCGAGTGTTCTCCTATCTCTTGAAGCACCCGAATGTCGTCCTGGAAGTTCAGGCTGGAGGTGGACTTCTGCCTGTCGCGGCGCATGTTGATTCTTCTCTGGCTTCCTCAACGTGGTGTGCCATGCAGCAGGAACGCACAGGAAAAATGGCGAATCTGCAATCCGTCAGTCTGAGGGACCTTTCGATTTCTTTTTCTAACGAATTGCGAAAATCTGATCATCCCTATGTATTCCCCATTTGCGAGGATAACCGGATGGCCCTGGAAGAACATTTATTTACGGGATCATACAAAGGGGTCACTGATCTGGTGACAAAATTTCTTTGGCCTGTTCCAGCTAAATGGGCCACTCGGCTTTGTGCGCTTTGGGGGATTTCACCGAATCAGGTGACCTCGTTGAGCTTAATGCTTGTCATTGCTGTGGGGATTTTGTTCGGATATGGATTATTGTTCTGGGGTCTTGTGCTGGGATGGGTGATGACGTTCCTTGATACGGTTGATGGAAAATTAGCTCGAGTGACCGTGACTTCAAGTAAATGGGGTAATATTTTTGATCATGGCATTGATTTAATCCACCCTCCCCTTTGGTATTTAGCCTGGGGAGTTGGTCTTCCCGCATTTGCACCTGCTCTCTCTTGGTTGACTCTGGAAATGACCTTTGGAATCATTTTAATCGGATATATTGTGGGACGAATGGTAGAAGGAATTTTTCAATGGTGGTTAGGAGGTTTTGTCATTTTTTGTTGGAAGCCCCTTGATTCCTATTTCAGGCTAATCACAGCTCGACGGAATCCAAACCTCATTTTATTAACTGGCAGCTTTCTTTTGGGACGCCCGGATTTAGGCTTGGAAGCAGTGGCGGTTTGGACAGTGGGCTCCACGATAATTCTTCTCACGAGGCTGCTCATGGCGGTTTGGGAAAAAGTCACGACAGGCTCCCTCACATCCTGGTTGGCTGAGATCGATCCGCTGAATCGAAATTCCTTGGAGGTTAGACTGTTTACGAATCCTCCTGCAACGTTAAAATAAGATAACAATCGTTCCGACCGATCAGACTCCCTTGTTGCCCAAAATCGCAGATTCGGTTGGTTTTTTCCTGACCATTTTCCGCTATTCCAAAGCTAGGCAGGCCTGAAATGCATATCGGGGTCCTCTATAATCCGCTCAGTGGGCGCAATAAACGGCAGCCTCTTCTCTTTCAAGGGGTGTACGCCCGGTATCCCGCAGTGCAATATGCTGAGGTCACCACTCCTGTGGATGTCATGAAAGCCCTCGAAGCATTTGCTCACAACCATGTGAATCTGGTTGTGGTGATTGGAGGAGATGGTACGGTCCACGCGACGGTGGATGTGTTGTTCAACTATCAACCTTTCTCAAAAATGCCGCTCCTGGCCGTTATCCCGGCAGGGACGGCGAATATGATTGCAGGGGATGTCGGACTGGGAAAATATGAAGAGGCCACACTGGAAAATCTTTTAGCATTGATGGTGTCTTCGCGACCTGTGATGGACCGTGTCAAGAGGCCAATTCTTCGAATTCGGTTCCCCTCTAACCAGAGGCCAATGCATGGGATGTTCTTCGGTGCCGGGGCTATTTATCATGGGACACAAATGGGGCGAGAGACCAAGCAGACAATTGGCCGTTTGGGGGAATTGGGAGCCGGCCTCATTCTTGCGAAATTCTTATTGGCGTTGGCCACGGGGTCGCGGAAGGGGCTTCAGCCGGTGACTGTGGGTGTAGCCACAGGAGAATCAACAATCAAGCATCGAGAGTATCTGGTGTTGTTGGTCACGACATTGGAACGGTTGTTTTTAGGGATGAGGCCATTTTGGAGCTCGACGATCGGGCCGTTACGATTTACCAGTTTAATGGTCCCTTATCGTTATTTATGGCGTGTGTTACCGGCTCTCCTGCGTGGGAAATCTCATCCTTTGGCTACAACCGATCATGGATATGTGAGTGAGAATCTTTTCGAGATTCGACTGACTTTAAACAGCGGATTTGTGTTGGATGGGGAAGTGTATTCGACGCCTCATCAGGAAGAGCCCATCATTCTTGAATTAGCTGGAGAACTCTCGTTTGTTCGTCTCTCCTCCGGAGTCAAATGAAGGTATCGCCTCTCGTGTTAGAGGTCGTGGCTCAACCGAATAGCCGGCCCATTCCCAAAGCCATTCGTCTTGTTGGAGATGCCTTATCGAAGAAGTATGGCCCATCTGCTTTGGGAGTGTTGTTGTATGGATCATGCCTACGGGCGGGAACCGATCATGACAGCTTGGTGGACTGTTATGTGTTGGTGGACCACTATAATTCGGTGTATCAGAAAGCTTGGCTGGCACTGTTCAATCGCTGGTTGCCCCCAAATGTATTCTATTGGGAAGTGCCAGTGGAGGAACGGATCGTCCGTGTGAAATATGCTGTGCTGTCTTTGGAAGATTTTGAGCGAAGCGTATCTCCTCAATGGTTTCATTCCTATTTTTGGGCAAGGTTTGCGCAACCAACGGTTCTGTTGGTTGTCTCATCCCAGACAATACGACAGCGAATTTTGAATGGGTTGGGAATGGCGGCCTTCACCTTTATCAGGAAAGCGCTCCCAAGGGTATCCGGCCGATTTACGGCCAGGAAACTTTGGAGTGTCGGGTTATCACTGAGTTACGGGGCAGAACTTCGCTCGGAATCTTCCGGGCGGGTGGATACTTTATGGAAAAGCGATGGCGATTATTATGAACAACTGACCCACGCTGTCCTTTCTTCTCATTTTCCGGGCATTCAGGTGGTACCACAACAAGAAGGTTGTGCTTATGTATTTGAGGGGGCAGGGTGGGAACGATTCAGTAATCGTTTGGGGTGGACCTTTCGTCGGTGGCAGGGGAAAATTTTGTCCGTCCTTCGACTCATAAAGGCGGCTTTCACCTTCCAAGGTGGCGTGGATTATCTCTTGTGGAAAATCGAGCGGCATTCCGGAGTCAAAATCGAATTAACTCCAGCGCAACGGCGGCATCCAATTTGGACCGGGCTGAGAACCTTTTGGCGGGTATACCGTCAAGGGGGGTTCCGATGAGGATTATTCATGGAGACAGAGAAAAGGGTTTCAGTTCCAAGGAATCCGTGCAAGTGTTGGTAAGGTGTATTCAGAAAAAGTGTGACAAGAACTGGAAATAGTCTTAAGCCCTACCGGAAAGGCTTTGAGGATGAGAGGGAGGGAACGATACGAAGAACAATGATTTTGATGGTTTTATTGATCCCGGTTGACCATATAACACGACACGATAGCTAACGAACGTTTAGCTGTGCTATCGGGGAATCCTTCCAATTCCAACGCGGCCGCCTCGACATATTCTCTTGCACGGACAGTGGCGTAGGCTAAAGAACCGAGTTTTTTCATGAGGACGAGGATGGCTTGCAAATCATGATCGTCCACTGAATGGGAGAGAATTTTTTCTGTGAGCCAGGTGCGTTCTAATGTGGAGCATGTTTGCAGTAGATGGAGCAGGGGAAGAGTAATCATGCCTTGGCGGATGTCCTGTCCCAAAGATTTCCCCAGCCGGCTCCGGTCTGCGGCATAATCCAAGCGATCATCAGCAAGTTGAAACGCCATTCCAAGGTGAAGGCCAAAACGATATAGCGCGGCTTGTTCTTCCAGCGAAGCTCCGGCAATAATTCCGCCGACTTTACAGGATGCGGCCACCAGAGTTGCGGTTTTATACTCGACAATCTTGAGATAGGCCGCTTCGGTCAGGTCGGGCTGGCTGTTGGCGCACAGTTGAAGTACTTCTCCCTCAGCCATTTTGCGACATGCATCGGCTAAGACTTCGTTGATCCCATGGTTATGGAAGGTGGCGATGAGCGCCATGGCTTGTGAATAGAGGTAATCTCCGACCAGAATGCTGGCTTGATTCCCCCAGATCCGTCTGGCAGTTTTTTGTCCGCGCCGGATATCGGCTTCATCCAGAACGTCGTCATGGAGGAGGGTGGCTGTGTGAATAAATTCAATGAGACTGCCAAGTAGAAGAAAGTCTTTTTCAATATACCCATACATCCTGGCGCCAAGGATGAGGAGGAGCGGCCGAATGCGTTTGCCTCCGCTATTCAGAATATGTCCGGCGACGGTATTAATGAGGGGGGCGTGGGAATGCAGATGTTTGTGAATCTGAACTTCGACCTCATTAAGGTCAGACTGGAAGGCATCCCACACATCTTCCATTGAATCCAGGTTTTTGACAGCTGGTTCATTTGGCATGGCGGCGATACTAGGGGGTCGCCTGTGGATTGTCAAGCTGAACCAACGCCTGGAAGCCGATCAAAAATCCCCCTCCAAAACAGGGAATGTTGAGGGAGATATTTCCTGGAGGAAACCGTTTACCTTGACAGATTTTTTGACCATCCATTAATGTTGTTGTTTACAATTTTGATTCGTTCTTCCCCTTTCTTCCATTACTCTCCGGGACCACACAACGGCAAAAATGGCCCATTGAGTCTATATAAGGGGTGGCGTGTCTCTTTTAACGATGACCAGCAAACTTTTTAAGTTTAAGGTGAACAGTGAAACAGGTGGATAATCGACCAGAGTTAAGTCTCCCGGGATTGCCTTCAGCTCAAGGCCTCTACCATCACGGGAATGAGCATGATGGCTGCGGGATCGGGTTTGTCGCTCATATCAAAGGGCAAAAATCCCATGATATTGTTGAAAAGGGGCTTCAGGTACTCGAGAATCTGACTCACCGTGGGGCACAAGGGTGTGATCCATGTACGGGAGATGGAGCAGGGATTCTCTCGCAAATTCCTCATAATTTTTTCCAACGGTCCGCTGTTGAAACCGGCATTGATCTGCCCACGGCCGGAGCCTATGGCGTTGGAATGGTATTTCTCCCGCAGGCCCCAAAGGCACGCAAACAGTGCGAAGCTCTCTTTGAAGCCATCATACGGGAAGAGGGACAGGAGTTTTTGGGGTGGCGGGATGTGCCGGCCAAGGAAAATCAAATCGGGGCTCAGGCTCGGAAAACGATGCCCGTCATTCGGCAATTCTTTGTCGCACGGGCGTTATTGAATCCCACGCAGTTTGAACGCAAACTGTACGTCATTCGTAAGCGAATAACCCGGGCAGTTCGAGAATCGGCTCTACCCGGGCAAGAATGGGTTTACATATCCAGTCTGTCCTGCAACACGATTGTGTATAAGGGGATGCTGTTGCCAGAACAAGTTTCCTTGTTTTATCCCGATCTAGCGGATCCCACATTTACGTCGGCTTTGGCTGTGGTGCATTCTCGCTTTAGCACGAACACCTTTCCTACCTGGTCCCTGGCGCATCCCTATCGATATACGGTTCATAACGGGGAAATTAATACGCTGAAGGGGAATGTCAATTGGATGCGGGCTCGGCAGGGGAGGCTTGCTTCGGACCTGTTTGGGGATGACCTCAAAAAACTGTTTCCCATAATTGATGATTCCACCCAAAGCGATTCGGCCTGTCTGGATAATGCCATTGAATTTTTGGTCATGGCTGGCCGGTCATTACCTCATGCCATGATGATGCTGATTCCCGAACCGTGGGTGGGTAATCCACAAATGGATTTTGACCGGCGAGGGTTTTATGAATATCACGCGGCGGTCATGGAGCCGTGGGACGGACCGGCGGCAGTGTGTTTTACCGATGGGAAATTGGTCGGTGCGACCTTGGATCGAAATGGTCTTCGGCCATGTCGATACCAAATTACGAAGGATGATGTGGTCGTGTTGGCTTCAGAAGCCGGAGTGCTCCCCGCTGATCCTTCCACCATTCGAATGAAAGGTCGACTGCAACCGGGTCGGATGTTTGTTGTGGATACTATTCAAGGACGGATTCTTGACGATGAAGAAATTAAAGCAGAGATCACCAAACGCAAACCCTATCGACAATGGTTAACGCAATATCGAGTATCCCTGGATGAATTGCCCGAGCCACTCAATGTGCCTCAACCCGACCATCCGACACTGCGTCAACGCCAACAAGCGTTCGGGTATACTGTGGAAGAATTAAAAATGGTCTTGTTTCCCATGGCGGTGAATGGCGAAGAGCCCATTTCCTCGATGGGAACCGATACGCCCTTGGCGGTTTTGTCCGAACGGCCGCAACTCCTCTTCAAATACTTTAAGCAATTATTCGCTCAAGTCACGAATCCCCCAATTGATCCGATCCGAGAACATCTGGTGATGTCTCTGGTCACGAATATTGGTCCCAAGCCGAATGTTATTGCGGAGATTCCAGAGGCCTGCCGACGGATTAAATTACAGCAGCCGATTCTCAGTAATGTGGATCTGCAAAAAATTCGGATGATTGGAGATCCTCACTTTAAAAGTAAAACCCTTTCCTTACTCTTTAAAGTAGCGGAAGGGCCGGATGGCTTAGCTGCGGCTCTTGATCAGCTGTGTCAGCAAGCGTCGAAAGCCATTAAAGAGGGTGAGAAATTCTTGATTCTGAGCGATCGGGGAATTAATGCCGAATGGGCGCCAATCCCCAGTTTGTTAGGGGTATCGGCGGTCCATCATCACTTGGTTCGGGAAGAAACCCGTACGGAGGTCGGATTGATTCTGGAAACAGGGGAACCGCGTGATGTGCATCATTTTGCGTGTCTCATTGGATATGGGGCGGGGGCCATCAATCCTTATTTGGTGTTTGAGTCACTCGTGGATATGGAACGGGAGGGATTTTTCCCTGAAAGTGTCGATGCAGCGACGGCGGAATCGAAGTTTATCAAAGCGGTGAACAAAGGGTTGCTGAAAATTTTCTCTAAAATGGGCATCTCCACGGTCCAGTCCTATTGTGGAGCGCAAATTTTTGAAGTTATTGGCCTCAATACCAAGTTGATTGATCGGTTCTTCACCGGAACGGCTTCACGGATCGAGGGAATCGGTCTCAGCGACGTGGGAGAAGAGACGTTGCGCCGGCATGCGCTTGCCTACCGTCCGGTACCCGTGCGGCAACTAGATTTTGGCGGGGAAATTCACTACCGGATTCAGGGAGAGCATCATAATTGGAATCCCGAAACCATTTACAAGCTTCAGCATGCCACCCGTGCGAATGATGCCAAAGCTTATGCGGATTTTGCGGCTTTGGTGAATACGGAGGACCAGCGGCGTTCTACGCTTCGCGGATTATTTGAGTTTAAGTGGGCCGCCGAATCGATCCCCCTTGAAGAAGTGGAGCCCGCCAGCGAAATTGTGAAACGCTTTACGACGGGTGCCATGTCGTTTGGGGCGATCAGTAAAGAAGCGCATGAGACATTGGCCATCGCGATGAATCGCCTGGGTGCCAAAAGCAATACCGGCGAGGGTGGCGAGGATCCAGAACGATTTAAGCCTTTGCCAAACGGGGATTCAAAAAATTCCTATATCAAGCAGGTGGCGTCCGGCCGCTTTGGGGTGACGGCGCATTATCTGGTGAATGCCAGGGAATTGCAGATTAAAATGGCTCAAGGGGCCAAACCGGGCGAAGGGGGTCAGTTGCCGGGACACAAGGTGGATGAAATTATTGCCAAACTGCGATATTCCACGCCAGGGGTTCAACTGATCTCTCCTCCCCCTCACCATGATATTTATTCGATTGAAGATTTGGCTCAATTAATTTTCGATCTCAAGAATTCGAATCCCGAAGCGGCGGTTTCCGTGAAGCTCGTGTCCGAAGTCGGGGTCGGTACTGTGGCGGCAGGGGTATCAAAGGCCCATGCCGATAAAGTTCTCATTAGCGGCGATTCAGGGGGGACGGGAGCGTCTCCCTTATCCTCCATTAAGTACGCGGGCATACCCTGGGAATTGGGTTTGGCCGAAACGCATCAGACATTGGTGCTTAATGACCTTCGTGGACGTATTCGAGTGGAAACCGATGGGCAGTTGAAAACTGGCCGTGATGTAGTTATCGCGACCTTGTTGGGGGCGGAAGAATTTGGTTTTTCAACAGCGCCCTTGATTGTCGAGGGGTGCATCATGATGAGGAAATGCCACCTCAACACCTGTCCGGTGGGAGTGGCCACGCAAGACGGGGAGCTACGCAAGCAGTTTACGGGAAAACCGGAACATGTTGTGAATTTCTTTATGTTTGTGGCGGAAGAGGTTCGCTCTCTGATGGCCAGGCTCGGGTTCAGGACTATGCGCGAGATGATTGGCCGTGTAGACAAGCTGAAAGTGCAAAAAGCTGTTGATCATTGGAAAGCCAAAGGACTGGATTTGTCTCCCTTATTGGTGAAGCCTGAGGTCGGTCCTGAAGTGGCCACCTCTTGCGTGCAAGAACAGGATCACGGACTGAAGGGAATTTTGGATAATCAATTAGTGGAATTGTGTCAACCTGCCATTGAACGGGGAGAACCTGTTTCGTTGGATCTGCCGATACGAAATGTGAACCGGACCACGGGTACTGTCCTGTCCAGCCACATTGCACGCAAGTACGGGACGGAGGGGCTTCCTCCCGATACGATTAAGATAAAATTTACCGGCTCGGCCGGACAATCCTTTGGAGCATTTTTGTCAAAGGGTATTACGTTAATCCTGGAAGGCGAGTCGAATGATTATTTGGGTAAGGGTCTTTCGGGAGGAACAATTATTGTGGTGCCGCCAAAGGGTGTGACTTATTTACCGGAAGACACCATTCTTATCGGGAACACGTCTTTGTATGGGGCGACCGGAGGAGAAGGGTATTTTTACGGTATTGCCGGTGAACGATTTGCTGTTCGGAATAGCGGTGCCCGCGCAGTTATCGATGGAACCGGCGATCATGGGTGCGAATATATGACCGGAGGTGTGGTGGTGGTTCTGGGAAAAACAGGACGTAATTTTGCGGCCGGCATGTCCGGAGGCGAAGCCTTTGTCTTGGACGAGGATGGACAATTCCCAGCGCGCTGCAATATGGGGATGGTGGAATTAGAGCCTGTCGCGTCACCTGAAGATAAACAGACTCTCCGTTTAATGGTTGAGGCTCATTTTCGATATACCCGAAGTGCCAATGCAAGCCGGGTTCTCGAATCCTGGGATACGATGTTGCCGAAATTTGTCAAAGTCATGCCGAGTGATTACAAACGAGTGCTACAGGAACGGAAAACCGCCTTGGCAAAAGAGCATGCTAAGCGGGGACGGGAGGCGGTGAGCCGTGGGTGATCCTCGTGGTTTTTTGAAATATAAACGGGAAGGACCGCAACGGCGGCCTGTTGAGCTTCGGGTCCGGGATTGGAGGGAGTTGTACGAACCGTTTCCCGACGAAAAGTTGAAAGTTCAAGGGGCCCGCTGCATGGACTGTGGTGTGCCATTTTGCCAAAGTCCCACTGGCTGTCCTGTGGTCAATCTGATCCCAGAATGGAATGATCTGGTGCATCGAGGCCGATGGAAAGATGCTCTCAAGGCTCTCCATGCAACCAATAACTTTCCTGAGTTCACCGGGCGGTTGTGCCCGGCTCCTTGTGAGTCGGCGTGTGTGTTGGGCATCAATAGCGATCCGGTTTCTATCCGCGTGATCGAGTGGAATATCATCGATAAAGGGTTCGAAGAAGGTTGGGTCGAGCCTGTGTTGCCGGTGGTCTCAACCGGGAAACGTATCGCGATTGTGGGCTCTGGTCCAGCAGGGTTGGCGGCGGCTCAACAATTAGTCCGAACTGGTCATGAAGTAACGGTATTGGAAAAAGCTGATCGGATTGGTGGATTGCTTCGCTATGGCATTCCCGATTTTAAAATGGAGAAGTGGGTGTTGGACCGGCGTTTGGAGCAGATGCGAAAAGAGGGGGTGCTATTCGAGCCTAGCGTGTGTGTCGGAGTTGATATGACCCTTGATGAATTACGTCGTGACTATGATGCGGTGCTGCTAGCGATAGGGGCTGAACAACCTCGGGAATTGCCTGTACCAGGGAGAGATCTCAAAGGCATTCATCTCGCCATGGACTATCTCACGCAACAGAATAAGCGAGTGGCCGGGGATACCGTTCCGGGAGAGCAAATATCGGCGAAAGGCAAACGGGTGGTGATTATCGGTGGCGGAGACACCGGTTCAGATTGTTTAGGCACGGCTCATCGTCAAGGGTGTGTGGAAGCGCATCAGTTTGAGTTGTTACCTGAACCGCCACCGACGAGGGCTGAGTCTACTCCATGGCCCTTATGGCCGATGCAATTACGGACGTCTCATGCCCATGAGGAAGGGTGTGATCGTGAATGGAGTATCTCAACCACTAAATTTTCTGGTCAGAATGGCCAAGTCACCAAATTGCATGCGACCCGGGTGAAATTTGAACAAAATAAGGTGATTTCTGTGCCTGGGTCCGAGGTAGATCTGGATGTTGACCTGGTGTTTTTAGCAATGGGGTTTGTGGGGCCTGTGAAAAGCGGCCTGTTGGATTCTCTGGGGCTCCAATATGATCCCCGGGGTAATGTGGCGGTTGACGAACACTTCATGACTAATGTGAATGGGGTGTTCGCAACTGGAGACACCAAGCGAGGTGCTTCCCTGATTGTCTGGGCGATCGCAGAAGGCAGAAAAGCTGCGGCTGGCGTCCACCACTATCTGCAAGCCGGAAAATCCTTCCGGGAACCCTGACTTCTTTCCCTTCCGATGGGCTTTTCCGCCTCCTTCCTCCATCTTTCCGCAATTTTTTCTAAAATTTGAGCTGCCCCTTCGCGTGTGAGATTTCTGTAAAAGACCAGCACGTATGTCAGGCATGTATCAAGAGTTTCTTCGGCGCGCAGGCAGGATTCCATTTTTGGGCCTTGGCTTGTCGGTAGATGTGTATTCCCCGGATATCGTTGAATTATGCCAGGAACTTCGAAATCGACAAATCTCGATGGCGTATCTCGAAATATTCCATGCGGCTTCCGAGGCCTTGGAGGTCGTTCGAGCGCGGCTTTCAGGCATTCCTCTGGCCTATCATGCAGAAGGGTTGTGGTTCACTCAGCCTGACTGGGAAACCGCGTATGCTGCTCAAGAGCGACTACAGGCTGTTGCCCGCAATCTCCGAATATTACACGCTCATTGGGTGAACCAAGAATGTGCGTCCAAAGAAATAGCGGGTTTTGTCTTTGGGACGTATCTGCCTCCCTTATTTACCGGAGCATCCGCTGAAGTCACCGCCTATCAAGCGTGGAAGGCTCAACAGAGGCTTGATCAATGTGATTGGGGGAAACAGGCGGAATCGCCCTTGCTGCTCCTGGAAGGCCCACCTCTCAGCTATTTTGCCATGGGTGATATTTCTTATGCAGATTTTTTTAGGAGAATCACGGCCATGGCGCCCTGTGGATTGGTGCTGGATTTAGGCCATGTGTGGACAGTGTATCGGTATACGGATGCTTGGCGGAGTCAGAATCTGGAAACATTTTTTGAAACGTTTCTTGAACA
>JAOUGQ010000307.1 GCA_029865515.1 Nitrospirota bacterium | reverse complement strand
GGAGATGGCGAGCCGATTCCAACCCATTTAAACTCGGCATCGAAATATCCATCACGACCACATCCGGGTGCAGCCGTGAAGCCGCTTCAATCAAGGCTCGCCCATCTTCCACCTTCCCCACGACTTCACCAAATTCCTCGACAAGCTTGGCCACCCCTTCCAGGACCATGGGATGATCGTCTGCCAACAAAACACGGGGAAGCTTCATGGGGGACCCCACAGTACAAAAAGAGATTGGATACCCTTCCTGACTGTTAGCGTTTAGGAGAGTCATGCACCGACAACTGCTTCCTTCTACAGATTACTATTCCATTTTACACAAGGGCGGGCACAGCACCACTAGGGAAACTCCTAGTTCTGTGATAAAACATCCCTGGTCTGGAAAATCCGAAGAATGGGCTATTCTGGAGACACAAGGCCATGAGCAATGGCATACCTCGTTAACTCCGCCGTGCTATGAAGGTGTAACTCCCGGATAATCTGCGATCGATGAAATTCAATCGTTTTGGCAGATACGTTCAACATCGTCGCGATCTCTTTGGTGCTGTGGCCCTCGGCGATCAGTTGTAGCACTTCCCGCTGTCGCGGCGTCAACGAGTCCGTCTCGGGCTGGGGAGTTGGCACCTGTTGAGTGAGAGTACTCAGAAAATCTTTGGCAATGGCCGGGGTCACATAATATTGCCCTTTCATCACCGCATGGATAGCTTGGGTCAATTCTGAAGCCGCCGAACGTTTCAAGAGAAAACCGGATGCTCCGATGTGAAAGGCTTCCTTCGCGTACATTGGATCCGCATGCATGGTCAGGAAAATGAGCTTGATTGACGGAAGCAACTTTTTGATTTGACGCCCGGCATCCAATCCATTCAATTTAGGCATGGAAATGTCCAAGACAATCACATCCGGTTCCAACTTCTGAGCTGCCTGAATGAGGGCCCGCCCATCCTCCACTTTCCCGACGAGATCGCACTCCTCCTCGACCAGTTTAGCCAGGCCTTCCAACACCAATGAATGGTCATCGGCTAATAGAACACGGGGTCGAGTCGCCATGAAAGATACCCTATGCTGTCATGCTGTTGGCGTGATCGTCTCGACATGCGCTATTCCGAATCATTATCCGTCATTCCCTCCCCTACTCTCGTTCTCGACATCAGATACCCGAAAGCCATCTGCTTCTCCGGCATCCCCGATAGCCTGTCTCGGGAATTCATCCGGTCCCGTCACTCCCGACATTCGTGATCGGGAGTTCATCTTGTCTGCGCTTCAGATGAATCCCTGCTGACGACTTGCGGGGATGACGGAAAACAGAATGTCATTCCGGATATTCGTTACCAGGCTCCATCTTGGTTTCTGTCTCCCCATGGTTGCCCCTGACGTCTCACGACTGAGCGTTCTCAGGAATTGAGACCGTCACCGTTGTGCCCTGGCCAGGCTGGCTGGCCACGCCGAGGGCACCACCCAACAGGTGAACCCGTTCCCTCATACTGATGAAACCCAAGCCATGAGAAAGATGTTTGTCAACAGTAAAGCCCACTCCATTGTCGCGGATTGAAAGAGTAACCTCCTGCGTGTTCTCCTTCAAGACAAGGTGGACCGCCGAAGCCTGAGCATGTCTCGACACGTTTCGCAGGCTTTCCTGTGCCACCCGGTACAAACACGTGGCCTGCGCCTGGGAAAATTTTCGTGTGCTGTCAGGCACCTCGCAGGTAACCGACACCCCTTCCCACTTGGCAAAGTCTTCGCACAACGACCGGAGAGCCGTGCCCAATCCGAGATCATCGATGATCGACGGATGATATTGGTAGGCTAAGTGCCGAATATCATCGGAAAGATCCGCGACGCTCCCATAGAGTTCCTGAAGCAGGAGCTTGACGGGATGCCTATCCGTAAACCCTTTTTGCGCCGATTGCAACTTCAGGCTCAGAAGTGCGAGCCGCTGATTGACATCATCGTGCAAATCACGGGAAATACGCCGGCGCTCCTCCTCCTGGGCGGTCAGGAGTTGGGCGGCCAGCAACCGCAGCTCATTTTGTTGCGTTTCTAATCGTTGATGAGTCACCTGAAGGTCCTGCTCAGCCTGCCTGCGGGCTGTAATATCCGTTCCCGTCGCAATAAAATATTCCACTTCGCCTGCCTCATCATACATGGCGGTCGTGTTCCATTGAATCCAACTCAGCTGACGGGCCTTATTCACCAGGGCCGACTCAAACGTTGCCGGTAACCGGCGTGCCTTGTAAGACTCCAATACCCGTCTGGCTCCCTGGTCATCCTCCCCGGAAATCACCGACAGATTCCAGAATGGTTCGCCTTTCAAATCTTCAAAGGCGTGCCCGACTTTCTGTTCGCACGCCCTGTTGATGCGAAGGATCTCCCATTGAGGGTTCAGAATGACCACCAGAGCACCTGCCGTGTCCAACACCTTGTTAATAAACGTTCGTTCCTTCTCCAGCGCTTCCTGTCCCTTTCGTTGTTCTGTCAGATCAATACCGGACGCAATCAGGTATTTCACCGCACCGTCTTTATCTTTAAGCATGGTATTAGACCAGGCAATCCAGCGCAGTTGCTTCTGTTTGGTGATCCAATAGTTCTCATGGACGTTCGAGGCTTGACCCTGGATAAATGCCTGAAAATAAGCCGTGACCTCTTCCACAGCCGTGGAGGGTAGCACGGTTTCCCAAAATGGCTTATTCTGAATTTCTTCAGACGAAAAACCCGTCAGAATTTCACAGGCACGATTGAACCGGACGATGTTTCCCTGTGAGTCTACGACTACCAACAACCCGGCCGTGGTATCCAAAATTGCCGCAATAAATTCCTGTTCTTTCTTAATCGCCTCCTGCGCTTCTCGACGTTCGGTAATATCACGCAACACCACAGTAAACAGTTTTTTGCCTTTGCCTTTGCCTTTGCCTTTGCCTTTCAACTCCACTTGTGAAATGGTAGCTTCTATAGGAAATTCCTCCCCGTCGGTCCGGAGTCCGAAAATCTCTCTTGCACCACCCATATGACGGTAACGGTCCGCGTTCTGCTGAAATTGTTGATGGTGTCCGTGATGGGCCAGGCGAAACCGCTCAGGAATAAACTGGTCGATTGACTGCCCAAGAGCCCTCGAAGCGGGGCATCCAAACATTTTTTCGGCTCCCTCATTAAACAGAACAATCCGCTGATCTTCATCGGTGGTCACAATGGCATCCATCACTCCACCCATCACCACCTCCCTCAAGGCCCTTTGCTCTTCCTCGGCGGTTTCCAGTCGTTCCCACATCGTCACATCTTCAACCGCGATTCGAAGCAGACTCGCCACGCCAGGAGGTTCCATAGCCTCCATGCAACCTTCCAACCGGACTCGACGAGGAGTGGTGGAATGCTGCAGGGTCAGCACATCGGAAGTTTGAGTGCCTGCCTTTTTTTTCAGCATATCCAGATACAGGTACAATGCCCCCTGGTCATCCGGATCCATATATTTTTCGAGCTTTTTATGGAGAATCTCCCGGCGCGACAGCCCAACCAAATGGCAGAAGGTCAAATTGGCTTCCAAAATTCGGCAGTCTCCATCAAGCGTGAGATAGCCCACCGGGGTAAAATCATACAGGCTGGCATACCGATCACGGGCCACCTCAAGATCAACCTGGGTCCGCCGGAGTTCCTCGTTTTGCATCTCCAGTTCGATTTGATGCACTTGGAGTTCATGCACCAGGTGCTGCACTTCCTCCGGGGTCATCTGTTTGACCTGCGCGCGCGTGGTCGTCAGGGCCTTTTCCGCCTGTTGACGTAGGCTGTTAAACCCGGCAGCTGGTTTTTTCTTTGGACTCATGCTTTGCTTTCTTCCCTGATTTCTGTCTCCCCATTGTTGCCCTTGACGCCTCACCCCTGAGGTCTGACTTCAGATGGATCCCCGCTACC
>JAOUGQ010000049.1 GCA_029865515.1 Nitrospirota bacterium | reverse complement strand
TTCGTGCTACTGCCCGAATGTGCTGAAAATCGCTTGTCCGGCGGTTGTCGATCGTGCATTCAATCAATACAAAACCAGCTGATTCAAGATACCTGGCTGTGGTCTGTGCGGTGAGCTGATACTGATGGACGGGACCTGACTGAAACACGGATCGGGTTTTGTACCGAGCTGGCCACAGCACATCCTTCTCGTCAAGAAAGAGATAGCCGCCTGGCTTGAGCACACTGAAAATTTTTTCCAGGAGCATGCGGGGGGACAGGACGTGGGCCAGGACATGATGAGTCAGGACATTAACCGCATCAAACGGACCCTGAAAGGGAACCGGTAACTGGGAGAAACGGGAAAATGGCAAGGGAAAGATCTCGGTTAATCCGCGTCGGTCACTCGCGTACCGTCTGTTTTTTTCGAACGGCTCCACGCAGAATATCTCTGCCCCCGCAGATTGGAGCCGTGCCGAGAGTGCACCGGTTTGGCATCTCAGATCGAGAATCCGTTTGTCTTTAACTTGAATGAAACGGTTGATGATGTTCAAGCCCCACTCTGCAAAGGCGTCCTGTTTTTGAATGTCATCTTCATCTTCGATTCCTTCACCCGGCCTCACGCGGCTGCCGGGGTCGTTGGCAAAGCTACTTTCATAGAATCTGTCTAAGGCCTCTTGTTCAATCTGTGGAAAAGCGTACATCAATTGACAGTGGACACATATGACAATGCGGCAATTCAGTTCCGATGGTTCTGCAACCAGAAATGCTTCTGTCGAACGGCAGAGGTCACAGTTTCCCTTTACGAGGCTATCCCGGTCCATTGCCTGAAAGGGTTGGTCTAGAAATTTACTCAAGACGCCCTTCCTTTCCTGGGAGGAAAAATGGAACTTTGAGGGAAAGTTTTGGTTGGTTCTTCAGGGGCTGCGCATAGGGTATCTTCATTGCCAACCGATCCATTCGACCTGCAGGTGAACCCTGATTAACAGATGGCTCATCTTCATTGCATTCAGAGGTTATGCCTGATTTTTACTATAAATGTATTCGGCCAGTTCCAAATCCCACATGGTATCGATACTGACCAGATGTTCATCGAGAAGGAGAGCTCCAGTTCGTTTACCCATGATGCTCCTTCCCTCAAGAAGACAACTTCGTGTCATGACGTAAGCGACTCCGTTCCGGTGATAGACCGGGGTTAGTTGTTGCCTTGCAATGATTTGGCTCCCGTTGGGGTCATAATAGCCGATCTTGCCTGAGTCCAGAGTCAGTTGTTTGAGAGGGTGCGACTTGGAATCGGTTTCGGACAGCGTCCATACGGCGTCCCATTGTTCATTCACCAGCATCTCAATGGCTCGGATGACGTGCTCCGGCCGGCGAAGAGGAGAAGTCGGCTGGAGCATGACCACGATGTCGTATCGTACCTTGTCCAAATGCTCCATTTCTTCTAACGCATGGATCAATACCGGCGCGTCCGATATTCGATCTCCTGAAAGGTCCGGAGGCCGGAAGAAAGGGGCCTCAAGACCTGATTTTTTCGCACACTCGGAAATTTCAGGATGATCAGTCGAGACCACAGCCCGGTCGATGATGGGAATCTCTTTCACCAACTGGCCAACTCTGGCGACTAACGGAATTCCCAAAAATGGGGCCAGATTCTTGAGCGGAATCCCTTTGCTGCCGCCCCTGGCTGGACACACGGCCAGAATACGTTGAGCTTCTAGCATTTTATTGCGTTCCCTTTAGCGATGGCTATCACGGTATCAGTGAAACCCGCTTTCTCCAAGGCAGTCATATAATCGGCTTCACAATCAGTGAATATTTGGCGAAATTGCTCGTTCCCCCCCGGCTTTTCTTTGGTGAGCCAATTGAGATGATTCTCGAGTCCGTATCGTTGGTGAGGGATCAATTGTTCAGGAGGAATGTTTTCCTCCTCAAGCAATCGGCTCAGGGATCTTGGAGAATAGACATACGGATGTTGGCGTTGAAAATAGAATTTTCGATAGGCTGTTGAGCCATAAAGCGTAAGCAAGGGATCATTGAGTGAAGGGACTTCGATGATGATTCTCCCCTGAGGTGTCAGACAGGCCAGGCAGTTGGTGAAAAACTCCCTGGGATCGATGATGTGCTCGAGAACATGAAACAGACAAATAAGGTCGAACGTTTCCCGGCCTTTTCTGATCTCTTGGAACGTCGAGTATTCACGAAGTCCTTTGAGGGTTTTACGCGCGGCTTGTGTGTTTTGGTCAACTTCAAGGGCCGCGAGATGCAGAGACGGAAAAACCCCCGAGACATGACCGAGAAAGGCTCCATCGCCTGCGCCGATTTCCAGGATGCTCCCGGCTCCTGAAAAACAATGTTGAATTTTTTCAAACCTCCGAAGGACCACCGACATTGTTCGTTTGTATTGGGAAAGACCTAATGCCTGCACTCGTGGCACATATGAAACATAATCCACTTTTGGGAGAGGAACAAGACAGGCGAAATCCCCTTCGTGATTGATATAGACGTCAATCGTATTGCAATCGTAAATGCCTTGTTGCAAGAGGGTGAACGATTCCCGATTAAAGGGAGCGGGAAGGTGCTTAATGGTTTGGGGCAAGGGCATTTCGGTTCTCCTGAAGATTTTTCACGATCGCTCTGAGTTCCTCCAGGTTTGTAACGTGGAGTGAGGGTATCTGTCTGAAGCGCTGGGTATCATCAAAAATGACTCCTGCAAAATGACAACCCAATTCATCGGCAGCCATCCGGTCATCCTCGCTGTCTCCGACAAAGAGCATCTCATCCGGTTTTGCCTGAGTCAGCTCTTGGATGTGCCGTAAATTTTCCAGTTTACTTGCGGGGGCTCCGTATACGCCGGAGAAAAAATGCGTGAGATCCCGCGATGCCACAAGGCGATTCAGCGGTTCGGTCGGTGTTCTTGAGTTGATGTATAGCGGAATCCCTTCATTCAACAGCCATGATAGGATTTCTGAAGCCCCGGGTACTTCCGGGCTTCTGGCAATGGCTGTTTCGCAAGTGGCTGTATAGGTCTCGGCCCATTGTAACCCGACGATCCCTGCGTCTGGCTGAGGCGGGATTAACCCTTTCGCCATGAACTCGCGGGCAAGTTCACGGGTGATACCGTATCGATCCTTCTTGGAGCACCGTTGAAGGACTTCCGTGACGGTGCACCCGCTGGGATCATAGTCCTCGACAATCTCGTAAAAGGATTGAATCTTCACCTGGTTGGAATCAACCAGTGTCCCGTCAAAATCGAATGCGACGCAAGCAATCATTGCGTATGAGGATCGGGCAAAGGCACTTCGGGAGCCTTCTCTGATGATGACTGTTGGGCGATTTGAAAGCGTCCCCAATGATCGACCATCGTTTTCCGCTCCGATCGGTGCAGTTTATTGATTCGTTTGTCGGCATAGAAGGAGTCGTTGTTGTAGTGGGTGGTGGACACTTCTTCAAAAACAACCCCGGTGTCGGTCCAAAAGGAATGCCACACCCCAGGCAGGATGAGAATGGTTTCACCGGGATGTAAAATACGGGGATAGCCATCGATATTGACGTGGAGGATGCCATAAAGTATTTGAAACGTTTCTTCCTTCCTCGCATGATAATGCGAGGGATGTCGCTGCCCTGGCAATTGGATGACGAGTTTTTTGCAATACTCCCGATTGATACATTCAATAAGGACCGCCCCGGTTTGTCGAAAGTTTTCGAGTCCGTAATGGTGCGAATATTCGACTTTAAACTCACTGCCTAATTGAATGTTGGCTTCGTTGAGCAAGGCTTTGACTTCGTGAATCGCTTGTTTAAGGGTCACGAGGCCTTGATTGACCGTGATCTCGACAGCGTTCTGCATGACCGGTTGGTCCGGCGTCATGTCCTGGACCGCCGTATAGCCCTCTTTCCATGCCCCGCTTTCCATCTGCCCTTCGAGGTAGGGCATGGCAAAATACACAAGCTCACGTGTGAGTTCCCGGCCTTTTTTGATGAGCCGTTTAGCATAGACCCCCCGTCGAAGGCCAGCCAGGGAGGCTTGTTCCACTTCCGAGGCCGGTGGACGAGTTTTGGGGCCACACAACACTTTTGCCCGGCTATAGGCTTCCAGCCAGGTGTCTACTTGGTGTGAGGTGGACGAGTAGGCATTCAATTTGATGGATTCGGTTTCCAATCCAACGTGCCGTTCGAAAAGCCTGGCTCCAAGGGCGACGGCAATTTGAACGGGGACCGTATCTCCTGGGTTTTCATGCGTGGACCAGCCGATGGGAATGTTGGGATATCGGTTGCGCAAGACCTGTATTTGATTCAAGGTCATCAACGGGTCAGGAGTCGGGTAAACTGACACGCAGTGCATTAACGAGAATTGGACGGCGCGATGTTGGAAAAAACTCACCACATTGTCGATGTCTTCTAGTGTCAGACCTCCGGTTGAGCACACCACGGGCGGCCCGGCGCCGGCAATTTCCTCCAGAAGCGGCCAATCCTTGGCTGAGCAACTGGCGACCTTCAGCACATTAAAACCCATGTCGACCGCAATATTGACAGATTCTTCATCAAAAGGGGTGCACATCGCTAACAATCCTTGGGCCCAGACTTCATTGAGTAATGTTTGAAATTGGGCCTGGTCCAAGCGGGTGGATTGAAATCGTTGGATGTATTTGAGTTCGCTATTTGAATGATGGCCGGGATGGATAAAGGTGTCGAGCTGGCGGAACTGAAATTTGATCGCTGCCCGGACTTGGTGCCGTTTAACCACTTCCGCCATAGATTGGATGATTCGCAGGCCGTGTTCTACACTTCCCTGGTGGTTGTTGGCTAGATCCAATATAAATAAATCGTGGAAATTAAAATCTTGGTCCATCATAGTTTTCCCCTTCTTCTGAAGATCTACAGCACTTCTAGTGCCTGTGGTGTATAACCCTTTTGGTAATCGATGCGCACGGTCCGTTTTTTAGCTGCCGAGAGATGCGCGGCGGCGACCACCAACATGGTTTCCAGGCCTCGCTCCAATGAGAGGACGGAATCTTCTGTCTTGCCTGTCATCACGCCCTCGATATGCTGTAATTCCCAGATAAAATCATCGGGACGCGTTTTCTGAATGGTGCGGAATTGGGGATCACCCCCTCCGGTTTTCCAATCGACTCTGTCGATCCCTGGCTGATGTCCAATCGTAAGTTCTGCAAAACCGTCATTTCCTTGAATTCTGGCCCACTTTCTTGAAGGGGAGGTGATGACGTCTTGCACCACTCGCCCGATTAACCCCGCCTCAGTCCTCAGGCTGAGCAGGCAGAGTTTGTCATACTCCACCATATCTGTCTGGACATAATCCAGTGTCGCGGATACTTCGGTGATCCGGCCTTTTCCCAGTCCCCCACTCAAAAATTGCCACAGATTGATGGCGTGAGAATGTTCCCCGCTGGCTCCTCCTCCCCGTTTCCAAAATCCCAAATAACTGTCCTGTGGACCCTGTAGCCACGGGTGAGCCGCGAAAATTCCCCCCCAATGTTCACGAAATTCTACGTCGATGGTTTCAATAGTCGATAATTGGCGACCGGCTTGGAGGGTTTCCTGCGCGGCCTTTCCCACGACGTGGTCATATCCGACGAATGCCAGTGTGCCGGACTCGGTTACCATGTTGTGTAGTTTTTGGGCTTGGTCCAAGTTCGGGGGGCAGAGAGGTTTTTCCACAAGAATGGCTTTGGGTTTTTCCTCAAGAGCCGCGAGAGCCAGAGGGAGGTGGGAGTCCGGAGGAGTCCCAACGACAACGAGATCAAACCCTCCTTGTGGAGCGTTTTTCACCAGGGAAAGCTTGATGGCCTCGTCCCATTTTCCATAACGAGTTGGATAAATGGTCTGTTTTGTTCGATCCAACGCCGCTTGGTCTACATCGCAAATGGTGACGTTCCAGCCCAGAGAGCGGGATGCATGAGCCAGATGGTTGCCGATGGACCCGGCTCCAAAAATTTTTACGTTACACATGTATCCTCCTTAACGAGTGTTCACGAGATCTGCTGTATTGATGCATATCCCTGCTCCCCAGGATGACGGTTCTGGAGATTATTCATTCTTGAGTTGTTAGTTCGGAAATATTTCAAAAATAT
Organism: Nitrospirota bacterium; assembly: GCA_029865515.1. Taxonomy (GTDB): domain Bacteria; phylum Nitrospirota; class Nitrospiria; order Nitrospirales; family UBA8639; genus Nitrospira_E. The sequence goes on along the minus strand of JAOUGQ010000049.1, from coordinate 9,317 downwards.
TGTCGTGCAGGGTCCTGACTCCTACGTGTTGAAATCTTCCTAAAGCTTGTTGGAATCGATTGATGCGTTCTTCGATATGCGCCAGGTTGATTTCAGGAAAAATGTGGTTCAGATAATCGTAGCGTTGTGATCGGTTTTGATCGCCCATGCGGAATTGAGCATTGAATCTCCGCCGTAATTTTCTGCCGAGGGCCTGAGATTTTGCGGCTAATACCGTTCCCCAATTTGTGGGCGATGGTGAAAAGGCGTCATCGAATTTTTCTAAGGTCTTCACGATGTTTTCTGAAGCAAAAGGCCCTTGAAGGGATGCGAGATATTGTTCAATTAACTGGATTTTCGCTTTAGCCCCATTCTCCCCGGCAGACTGACTGGATGAAAGGGCTGTTTTGACGAGTGCAATTAATTCTCCGGAAGAGGTGGCCCGGCAGCTAACGGCATTTGGAAGTTGCTTGTCGAAACGGTCTGAGATGATCGGTTGAAAGGAAAAAACCGGCCGACCTAACAAATACCCTTCCAAGCCGGTGGTGCAACTATTATGAATAATGGCATCGGCAGCCAATAACCAGGGAATGACGTGCCCTTCGATATGCACCTGGACATTTGTATGTCCGTTTGCGGCCTGCCGCCATGTCTCATGGTTTTCAGAGGGATGGGGACGGATCAGGACTGTATGAGCGGGAAAGGCTGCGGCCACTTGTCCTACCATTTCCTGGAAGTGCTGGAACAGTGCCAGACGGTGTCGGGCCATTCCCAGATCGAATTCGTCCACGTCTGATGGTGAGACCGTCGCCCGTTCCAGCGCCTCTTTTTCAGCCCCTTTGTTGGGCCTAAAGTGGTTTAATTTGCCGAAATTGGTATTGATCAAGATGATCTTCCCGAATTTTTTATGAATGTTTTCGACTGCTGTTGTCCAATAGGAACGAAGTTCCGGTCGTAATAAATCCACGCGGGAATTTCCAGTTATATGAACCGGCATTCCGTTGTATTGGGGTTGGGATTTCCAGATGCGAGCATTTTCTGGTCCCCATGCTAAAAAGAGATTTGGCCGGGGAAATTCTGTCGAGCCCAATTTTTCTTTCACATACACTTCCGGAGAACAATACACAATTGCTTCCTCGTCCGTTCCTACCAGCGCGTGTCCCAATTGAGTCAGAAGGGAGAAGACAATGGAATTCCGGTTATGAAGATTTGTGGGGAGATAGATGGATTTTGGTAAAGCGGCCAGATTGAGTTGAATTTCACGCTTTTCGCCAATAATGACGGTAAATCCCCGCTCTGTGGCGAAGCAGGAAAGCAAAACTTTGGCGTCAAATTCCCTGTTAAAGATTTCAACGGGAATGGTCAGACGGCGTCGCGGTATTGTCATTTTAAAAATATCCGAACACTTTTCGGAGAGCTTTTTTCTCCGATGGCCCTGATTGTGACTTTGTTATAGGCGATCAACGATTCCAAGAGTGGCTTTGACTTTTCGGGCGACCGTTTCCATTTCCTTTAATTGTGGGCGTGTTCCGTTTTCAATGGGTTCTCCGAACGGCCTGGCTATTCCTTTTTGGAAAAGGGAATCGTGCAGCATAGTGAGATTTCGACGTGGTTGCACCAAACCCGCACGAATCAGCCTGGCGCAAAGATGCTCCAACCCCTGCTGGGGGCGAGCAGTTCCCCGTTTATTTAAGGGCTGGGATTGTGCCCGTTGAATAATCTTCTCACTGAGCCGAACTTTCCATGTCGGGGGATTTTCAGGAAGAGGGATGATATACACCGGCTTGCCTAAAGAGGCTGCCTCAGCCAACATGGATTCGCTTTCTCCTGTGACGATAATCACGTCTGCGCCTGCCAAGTAGGCAAGATAAGGATTGTCAGATTGATTTGGCTGCCATTTATGGACACAATGATTAGGAGTCAAGATTGCCTCAAGAGCGTGACTCAGCTCTTTGCCTGTTCTGGGGGAGGTAACCGCAAAAATTTTCCCGTGGCATTTTTCCGCTAAGTCTTTGAGTTGGCTTCCTATCATGCGAGCCATATCCGGGGTAAATTTGAACCGTGCAGTGGAACCTCCCACGACAAAGACGATGCGAGGATGTGGAGCGTTGTCGAAAAGATTGGGCCATCGCTGTTTAACCCTATCCAAACTTTCCTGGGTTAATTCGTTCAAGGGGGCCACCGTCTCGATTCGATGTGGATGTGGCGGGAAGCCGTAATAGGTTGGGGTAATCACCACATCAAATAAATCAGCAGGCCCTCCCCCTTTTCGCCCCAATTGAATGATACGTGTTTTCCCCTCGCTTTGTTCACGAATCCATCTGGCAATTGGTGCCGGTCGCCACCCCGTAGAAATCACGATGTCGGGCCAGGGGGGGCAAAGGGGGGAAGAGCGAACTCGATTTAAGCCTAGAATATTTGGAGGGAATAATCCCCACAGGAGTTTTTGGATTTTATGCCACCCGTAGAATTGTAACTGTTTAATTTCATAAGGCCACCCTAATGACTTTGTGAGTACTTGTGATTGGGTGGTATGGCCTACTTTGCCGTCGGAGAGTATCCAGATTCGTGGAGGAGACCCGATCCAATGGCCTCCACAACGGGTAAGTCTCTGTGAAATTCCCTTAGACGTTTTTGTGTGAAACACAAACTTCCAGTGAATAGCCGGATAGCGGGCGCTGGTTGCCTCAAGGTGACTCATCCACCAGTTGAAATCTTGCTTTAAACTGGTTTGAGACGTTTCGGCCCAAGAGGATTGGTCACTTTTCGTGTGATCTATCGCCAGATAGACCATGCCCGTTGAACGTTTAAACATTTCTTCGATGACCCACGGAATATCTTCCTCTGGGATGAGATGAAGCCCAGTGGGTGATAGGACGATATCGAATTGTTCGGAAGGTCGAGAGCCAAGGTCTTCCTGACACAGATCCAAAGCCGTCATGGTTAATGAGGAAAGGCCTGCAGACCGAACATGCTCGGGAACATGTTCGAAATTTTTCCCAAAATGGCAATACAGAAGAGTCTTGGCCTTGAGAGTGCGCATTCTTTCTTCAAGGTCAGGCACGGTCTCGATATCCGGGAACGCAGACCGTTTAGGGGAAATATCCTTGAGATCCGTCGCCTGTTTGGCAAATTCGGTAAATAATGAGGATGGATGGGACTGGAAAAATAACAGGAATCCACGTTGATTGGCACTGTGTTCCAAGTTAAACCACACATCGCCTTCGGGGCTTTTCTGATACACAAATTCCTGAGGGAAGGGCTGCCAAGGCTGGGTATGAAGAGCCGTATAATGGAGGACTTTGGATTGTCCTTCGCAATATTCTTCATCGCGGGCATTCCATTCTGGTTCCAATTGGCCCCAGAGATTTGGTCCCTCCAGGGCACGGTGCACCAGAGTGTTTTTTTTCTCGAATTTGGCCGCCTCAAGCGACCAGACTGTGGCCATTTTTTTGCAGTCCATGACCATCACGGAAGTATCATTGCGGGCAATGGTGAGGAAGCCATGCTCTTGCAGGTCGTGGTCAAATAATTCTCCCGGGTCGGTGAGGTAAACTTGGTCCACATCGTTATAGATCGCTCGGCCGTACTTGCCGGCCAGTTCAGGGATGGCAAATCGATAATTCGTAAATCCGGTCAACCACCGTCGCCGATCGAATCCCGATAATTCCTTCATGAGAAAGATTTCGTAGACGCGTCCTGGATCCCGAGCTTGCTCAATGGACCAGACGAGTATGCGTTCAGCCCGGTATTGGGCTGATTCACTTCCAATGAAGATTCTGACGGGAGGTTTTCCGGAGGGGGTAGTCCCTTTTCTGACCTCCAAAACTATTTTTTCGGGGATTACCCGGATGCCTTTGGGTCTAGAGCGGTGACGTGGCATTGGCCTGTTGGGGAAATGGCATGTTTTTTATTTTAGCAATCGAAATGCGAGCCTTTTTAATGAAGGATTGCATCTGGTTGTTCGTGAGGGAGGTTGGTGTGGTTCTGAGTGGCATAAGACAAATTTGCAAAAGCAGAAATGATTTTTTCAATTTGTTTCTCGGTATGAGCTGCGCTGACACTGCATCGGAGGAGGCATTCGCCGTTTGGAGTCGCAGGGGGAATCATGAGGTTGACGTAAATCCCATTTTCCAGGAGTTCTTTCCACATGGCTAGGGCCAGTTCTTTGGTGGGGATCATCGCGGCAATGATAGGTCCTACCTCTGCCCCAAGGGTATATCCACTTTTTATTAATCCATTATACAATTGATGAGCATTGGTCCAAAGCTGGCGACGAAGTTCTGGATGAGCCTGAATGATTCGAATGGCTGCTTTTGTCGAAGCCACAACTGACGGACAAGGGGAAGCCGTAAAAATATATGGACGACTGGCGTACCGTATTAATTCGAATTCCGGATGGGAACTTATTCCAAACCCTCCGGTCGAGCCCAGGCTTTTGCTGAATGTCCCGACGATGCAATCAACGTCTTGTTCGACACCTGCTTCCTCAGCCAAGCCACGGCCATGTTGTCCGAGTACGCCCAGGGAATGCGCTTCGTCAACGACCAGGGTCGCCCCATATTTTTTCTTCACTTTGACGATCTCAGACAGCGGGGCTCGATCTCCCAGCATGCTATAAATGCCTTCAACGACAATTAAGGTCCGGTGACTTCGATCACCCAATCGACGGAGCCGTTTTTCCAAATCTGCCACATCATTATGTTTAAACCTGATGATTTCTGCCCCTCCCAGGCGGCATCCGTCATAAATGCTGGCATGGGAATCCCCATCCATTAAAATAGTATCCCCAGGGCCTGCAAGAGCTGAAAGAACCCCAAGGTTGGCTTGGTAGCCAGTGGAAAAGACGATTGCATAGGGAGCGCCATAGAAATCGGCGATAGATTTTTCAAGCTCCATATGGCTTAAAAATGATCCATTGGCCATCCTTGATCCTGTGGTTCCGGTCCCTTCTTGGGCAAGAGCCTCCTGACCGGCATGGATGCAGTCGGGGTGAAAGGTCAATCCTAAGTAGTTGTTGGTGCCAACGAGGATGGTTGTGCGGCCGTTCATAATGGCTTCTGTTGGAGAAAGAATCTTTTCAACAGTGATGTGAAACGGGTTCACCCCACTTTTCAGTAAATCTTTTCTGGCTTCTTGAATGGAAAGAAATTTCTCAAACAGCGACATGTTTACCCTTTCAGTAACTTTTCAATTTCTTGGCCTAAGTCCTGAACGGTTCGGATATTGGGAAGGTTATTCAGAGGGATAGAAATATCAAATTGATCTTCAATTTTTAATAAGACCTGCATGACTTGCAAGGAATCCAATCCCAGTTCAGCGACCAGTTCAGTTTTTTCTTTCAACCGAAAGCCTTCTTTGGTAAAAGGTTTTAGTGTATCAAGCAACTGAGGAAGAATGTCAGAATAACTCATCATGATACTAACTATAGCCCCTCTTTATGGAAAAAGAGAACAGACCCCTTTAACAGACCCCTTTTAATCCCTTTGAGATGCCATGAGCCTATCCGATGTGAACAAACGACGCAAGCCTTCCTGGAGGGAGATTTGAGGTGCCCAGCCTAGTGTTTGCGTGATGTGAGTATTGTCACAGACCCAATTGGGGTGGAGAAGCTCGGCAACCTTCCCAGCGGTGAAAAGCGGAACATACCCAAAGATGCGCGAGAAGATTTCATTGGTTTTCCCAAGTATTTTTAACATAAAGGGTGCAATGTGCAAGCAAATGCGGAGGCGAGGATTCGAAAGACGAAAAACATCGTTCCAGGAATATCCTCCAGGGAATCCATCGTCAAGCTCAAATGTGTGAAAGGGTGGCCCTCCGTTTTTCAGCCAATGAAGAACAGCTTTTGCGAGATCGTCCACATGAATCAAGGAAAATTTGGCCTGAGAAGGACCAAGTTGTATTCCAATCCCTTTGCGTAACAATTTAAAAAGAGGAAGAAGTGCCCGGTCTTGGGGACCATACACTGCGGGTGGACGAAAAATACTCCACTCTATTATGCCAGCCTCACGTGCTAAGACTAATTCACCTTCATGTTTACTCCATGCGTAAGGCGAGAGTGATGGCTCACGAGCGGCTAGAGAAGAAAGAAGAGCAAAGCGTGGAGGAGAGGATTGCGCGAGACAGGCTTTAATAATATTGGATACTCCCATCACATTGGTTGCATAAAAATCCTCTCGACGAGCCCCTCGAATGGCGGCGGCGCAGTGAATGACTCCAACGCAGTCTCTGACCAGATCTAGAAGGCTGATAGGGCTTTCTAAGCTGCCTTGGACGGGTTCAATTTCAAGGTCTTGTAGCTTTTGAGCTTGTTGTGGAGATCGAACCAGGCCACGAACATGCCATCCGGCTCCTCGTAAATGTTGAGCAATGACTCCACCAATGAAACCGGAAGCCCCGGTCAGGGCAACGGTAGCGTGCATAGACAGTGGAGAAAGTTTTGGGAAAGGTGACGTTGGTCTTATGCAGACCTGGCTGTGGTGGACAACATTGGCACTAATTCTTCCCACTGTATACGGCTCAGGAAGTCAGCTTTCGCACGAGACCGGGATAATTTTCCAGATGACGTACGAGGGAGTGTTCTGGGTGGAATGAGTTCAATGTAGCAAGGAATGGACAGATCTTTGTGCACTAAGGACCGTAAACGATTAACCAATTCTTCCCGCTTTTGTAGATCTGTTTCGCGACATTGAACGACCATAATGGCTATTTCATGGCCATCGGGTCCTGTAACGGAAAAAGCCGATGAATCGCCTGGTCGAACTTCTGGTTGTTGCTCTGCAAGGAATTCCAAATCTTGAGGCCAGATATTGCGACCGTTAATGATAATCATATCTTTGGACCGGCCGATAATCACTAGGCTGTTTCCGATCCAATAACCAATGTCGCCCGTATTGAGCCAGCCATCGGGGGAAAGCACTTCTTTGGTCAAGGCCGGGTCTTCAAAATACCCCGACATGATGCTGGCCCCTCGTACAAAAATAGTTCCACTTTCTCGTTCTGCAACGACATCTCCCCTAGTATTTCGTATTTGGACTTCATATCCAGGGAGCGGAACCCCGCAATTCACAAATTTGCTACATCGAGCCTGGTCCTCATCAGTAAAAGATGGGACAAAAGGAATCGCCTGCCTGTTATTGGAGAGCCTATCTCCATCAACTCGATCAACTTCGAGCCCTTTATTAAGAGGGGCAAAGCTAATGGCCAAAGAACATTCAGCCATCCCGTAGCATGCCAAAAAGGCTTCAGGTTTAAACCCGCTCATGTTCAGGGTTTGAGCAAACCGGGAGAGGCTATCGGCACGAATTGTTTCTGCTCCAACCCCGGCTATCCGCCAGGAGCTGAGATCATAGGGTTCATTGGAATCTTCACCAAGCCTTCGCACGCAAAGCTCATATCCAAAAGATGGGCTGAAGGAAATTGATGCCTGACTCTTCGTCATCAAATTCAGCCATTGGCGTGGCCGCATGGCGAAATCCCGAGTGCTCAAATAATCAACAGAGAGTTGTGAGGCTATCGGGCCAAGGACGAATCCCACTAGTCCCATGTCATGGTAGAAGGGAAGCCATGAGACGCAACGGTCACCTGGACGAACCTGTAAGCCATGCTGAATGATTCCGGATAGATTGGTCATCACCGCCGATTGAGTGACCTCAACTCCTCTAGGCCAGCGTGTGCTACCAGAGGTGTATTGGATATAGGCTAATTCTTGTGGAGCCAGTGGATCGAGCGGACCCTCAGCTTCTTTCAGGGAGGCAAATGTTTCAGGACCACCAATTAGAGCCAGATCAAGCTCAGTCGATGCTTCCTCTAAAAATGGTAAAAAGCCTTCTGGGGCCATGGCAATTGAGGCTTGGCAGTTTTGGAGTAGGCGTCTAAGTTGGGTGACATACGCCTGGTGCCCGCCTAAATGCAAAGAAATCGGTAGAGGAACTGGAATGAGACCGGCATACTGACAAGCGAAAAAAAATCGAATGAAATCAGGGGTGGTATCTGCGATTAAGGCGACCCGAGCTCCACGTGGGAGGCCTAAACCATTCAGCCTTCTGGCCAAATTTTGAGCCTGTTTTTGTAGATCAGCATAGGTAGCCACATGGGTTAATTTGCCTCTCCCAGAATAAAAATTACATCCTGTTTCCCCTGAAGCAGCATAGTCAAGGGCTTCTGAAAGTGTGGCAAAGTTCCCAGGTCTGAGTTCGATTTGATTATTAGTTGGAGTGGCGTTCATGTTGTCTCTAATGATGATTTATGGCAGTCGTATTCTCAATAAGTCGCTAAGCAGCATTGTAATGTTAAGCAATTATAATGCCATGAATGAAATTCAATAATTGACAAAGAATAAAGGGAAAGAGAGGACATTTTCCCATCTTCTATATAATCTGTAGCAAAAAAACAGCGAATTGAGTCTATTTAGCAACAGAAGGTGCTTGATTTACTTAGGTGAAAAATAGCAAGTATTTTTGTGACCCCAGCTGTTTTTGAGGTGAGTCAAAATTTCTTGGTTCATTTCCTGTGACGTTTCATTGGAATTTTTTAGGAGGGGTGGTCCAGGCCATCCATGGTCAAAGAAATGCTGATGGCAGAAAGTGCGTGTCGTTCCATAGCGAGGGATCACGTGGAAGTGGACATCAGGATCGACCATCATCAGCATGAGGTAATTTATTTTTTCATATGAAAAGGCTTTAGATAGACCCGCCTCGATTTCCCGAATAGCATAAGGAAGTTCCGCAAAGGCTTCAGGGCTTATTAATGAAAACTTGCTGGCGACATCTTGGCAAATTAACACAAGAGAGCCAAGCGTCACTTGCTGTGGTCTCAAGACCACAACCCATTTCTGATATTCTTTGACAAGGGTGTCAGGGTATCCGAACTTTTGCATGGTGGTGTTCATGAGTTCTCCTTAGTCGCAACGCCTCTTGGTTAATAAGGACGGAAAACCTTGAGGCGAGTATGAAAGGTTCCTATAATCAATTGACAGGCTTTCAATGTGTGAGCACCGACAGAAGGTCGCTTGCATCTAATTGGAATAAGGGGTAGCAAACGTATGTTAAAGAGCCGGTGGTACCAGCAGAAGTATCATCTCGATCGAATGTCATTTCGGGATCTCATATGGGCCTATGTGTCCTATCCAGGTATCCAGGTCTATTTCTTGTTGCTAATGGGAAGTAGTACATTGGGGATCATGGTGTATCGCCATGATCCGGGTTCTCCAATGCTTCTGGTTTTGAGCGTTGTGGGAACTTTCATGGCCTATCCCTTTGTGGAATATGGGGTGCATCGGTTTATTTTGCATGGACGGTATCTTTATCGATCGCCTTGGACGGCTGCCCTCTGGAAAC
>JAOUGQ010000306.1 GCA_029865515.1 Nitrospirota bacterium | reverse complement strand
GGCTTCGGTGAACGTTTTGAGGTTCTCGGCGAGGAAGGCCACATCCTGCCCTGACCGGTCCTCCAGGACGAAGGAGACGCCTCCCGAGGTCCCGACGCCGGGAATGGCCGGCGGAGGAAAGAGAAATGCCACCGCTTCGGGGAATTCCGCGAGTTTCTGATTCACATCTTCGAAAATAGCCGGAAGTTTTTTCTCGGGACTGGTCCGTTCATCCCATGGGGCAAGCGTGACGAAAAAGAATGCGTTATAGGTCGTATTGACACTGCTCAACAAACTGAAACCCACAACGGTGGTGACATGCTGGATGCCGGGAGTCTCGAGAAGAAGGGCTTCGACCTTCTTGGCGACTTCATTCGTTCGTTGCAGGGAGGACGCCAAAGGCAGTTGGAGGTTGAGATAGAGAAATCCCTGATCCTCCGTCGGAAGGAAGCCGGTGGGAAGGCGTGTTCCAAAAAAACCTGCGGCAATCATAAACACAACCAGGAAGACCATGGACCGTCCTGCCTTGCGAATGAGATAGTGGCAGGATCCAACATACCCATTCGTAGCCCGCTCGAACCAATGGTTGAACCACCCGAAAAACGCTCCTAGAGGGCCTCTGGCGGGAGTTCTGGGCCGTAGGATCATCGCAGAAAGTGCCGGACTGAGTGTCAAGGCATTAAAGGCGGAGATGATCACAGACAGGGCGATGGTGAGCGCAAACTGCTGGTAAAGCCTCCCGGTAATCCCCGGGATGAAGGCCGTAGGGATGAACACCGCGGAGAGAACCAACGCGATTGCGATGACCGGCCCGGAGACTTCCTCCATCGCTCTCCTGGTGGCATCCTTGGGCGACATGCCATTCTCGATATGGTGCTCGACCGCTTCAACCACCACGATGGCATCATCCACGACCAGTCCGATGGCCAGCACCAGTCCGAACAACGACAGGGTGTTAATCGAGAAGTCCAAAAGCGGAAATACGGCGAACGTCCCGATCAGCGAGACCGGCACCGCCAGCAGGGGAATGAGGGTCGCCCGCCATCCCTGCAGGAAGATGAAGACGACGATGATCACGAGGATGACCGCTTCAAAGAGGGTATGCACGATTTCCTTCATTCCCTCCCTTACTGCCAGGGTGGTATCGAGTGAAATGGCGTAATCAAGATCCTCAGGGAACTGCTGCTTCATTTCCTCCATGAGTTTCTTCGCCCGATCCACCGTATCAATGGCGTTGGAGCCCGGAAGCTGGTAGACGGCTATGGTAGCGCTGGGCTTTCCGTCAAGACGGCCGATCATACTGTAGGTTTGGGCGCCCAGTTCGATCCGGGCCACATCCTTGAGCCGGATGATGGAGCCGTCCGGGTTAGCCCGCACGATGATCCGTCCGAACTCCTCCGCGTTAGCCAGGCGACCCTGGGCGAGGACCGTGTATGTGAATTCCTGTCCCGGCGGAACCGGCTGCGCGCCGATCTGACCGGCAGGGTTGACAGTGTTTTGCTTCTGGATGGCATCCAGAATCTCGGCGACTGTGATCTCGAGTTTAGCAAGATGGTCGGGGTCAACCCAGAAGCGCATGGCATACTGGCCTGCGCCATAGATCGTGACCTGACCGACGCCGGAAACCCGCGAAAGGGGATCGTTGATGTTGACATAGGCGTAATTGGCCAGAAATATCTCATCGTACGAGGCGCGAGGCGAATACAAGCTGAAGAGCATCAGGGGACTGCTAGTAGACTTCTTGATTGTAACGCCGTAGTTCCGCACGTCGGTGGGTAGTTGCGATTCGGCCTGCATGTAGCGCATTTGAGTCAGAATCTGATCATCGTTGGGGTTGGTGCCGAGGTCAAAGTTCACTCGCAACGACATTTGCCCATTACTGGCGTTCGTGGAGTACATGTAGATGGAGTTGTCCACTCCGGCCATCTGCTGTTCAATGGGAGTGGCTACCGACTGCTCCAGTGTGACAGCATCCGCCCCGACGTAGGTAGCTTGAAGTTGGATTTCAGGAGGCGCGATGTCCGGAAACAGGGCGATAGGGAGTTGCACCATGGAGATGAGGCCGAGGATCACCATGAGGATCGAAATGACGATCGCGACGATCGGTCGGTCAATGAAAAATTTGGCCATGAGACTTTTATGAAGTGCCGGGTTGTTCGGGGGAACTCTCAGCGCCGGGTGATGATTCGGGCGGAATCAATTTGGGAGTGACCTCCATTCCTTCGCGAACCTTGAGAAGTCCCTCAACGATGACCATCTCTCCGGGCTTTAGACCATCCTCGATTAGCCAGAGGGATCCGATCCTGGGACCTGGAGTCACATTTCGAAAAGCCACCTTGTTCTCATCTCCAATCACGGCGACCTGATACGTGCCCTGGAGTTCCTGGACCGCCCGCTGTTGAACTAATAGTGCTCCTACTCGAGTTTCGATAGAGGCACGCACCTTGGCAAAAAGGCCTGGGCGCAGGAGGTTGGCGGGGTTGGGGAAATAACTGACGATGGTGATCGTTCCGGTTTTGACATCAACCTGGCGATCAGCGAGTACGGCTCTTCCCTTGTGCGGGTACACGCTTCCGTCGGCAAGAACCAGTTCAAGGTTGGCTTTCTGGGACGAGTGGATTTTTTTTTGACTACTGGCCTTTTCAATCCGATCAGCGAATTTTAAATATTCCCGCTCGCTAATGGGGAAGTTGACCTTGATCGGGTCCACTTGAGAGACCGTCGTCATCGCCGTATTCTCGAGGATGAGGTCACCGATTTGCGCAGTGGCGATTCCGGCTATCCCGTTGATCGGGGAAGTCACACTGGTCCAATCAAGGTTCAGTTGCGCATTCTCCAGTTTGGCCCGAGCGGAAGCCACTGAGGCCCGGTTGGCCGCGCTGGCCTGTGTGGCATCATCCAGTTCCTTCTGGCTGATGGCGCCTTCTGCCGCAAGAGGGGTGTTCCGCTTGACGTCAAGCAGACTCTTTTTATAGGCCGCTTCCGCCCTGGCGAGTTCGGCCTTTGCTTGATCCAAGACAGCCTTATACGGTCGTGGGTCGATTTTAAATAAGAGGTCATTGGCCTTGACAACGGATCCTTCCGTGTAATGGCGGGACATGAGATATCCCTGAATTCTGGCACGAATCCGGGCATCCACAAAGCCGACGGTTGTCCCTACCCATTCCCCATACATCGGGACGTCCTGTTGTATCACCTCGGCTACCACCACCTCAGGCGGCATGGCCGTGGATTCCGCTTCTTTGCGATCGCAGCCCACGATTATAGCCAACAGAAGGCATAGCAGCAGGCCTGACCCTCGCCTGAAATAACGTAGGGCAGGGTGTGGTAGCTTTTTCATGATGAAAGGTTTTTGGTTCGGCAAGGACGTAGCTAAACGATTTATTCTCACCAGTTCTAACTCCCTATGCTTTCCTGCTTGTTCCCCGGATCGAGGAAATTACAAGGTTTGCATTCTTTCATGCTTCAGGCCCAATTCTCAAGCAAAAAAACTTAGTGCTTTTTTCTGGGCTCTTTTTTTTGGGGGGGGGTCGCCTGGAGATTCGTTTTGCTCCTTTAACCGGCCACGACATGATTGGCGTTGTCACGAAGGCTGGCGCCGTGGGCGCTAGGCCGAGCGCAGGCGCTAGGTTGCCGGCGCGACCTGAGCCGCCTCCACCCCCGCTCCTGAGTCGCCCTGTAACTCGTCGATGGCATCAGCCACCGTGACCCCATGGCCGAAGTAGCCGACGCGTTGTTCCAATCCTTCGGCGCGCAGGATATCGCGCACCGCCGCATGCGGCGCGACGAGACGAAGGCGAATCCCCATGGCTTTGAGTGTCGCGTGCAACGTTGCCAGCATGCGCACACCGGCCAGGTCGACGATGGGTGAAGTGGACAGATCGCATACCACCAGCTTCAGCTCTCCGGTGGTCGAACGGATTTTCTCCCAGAC
>JAOUGQ010000305.1 GCA_029865515.1 Nitrospirota bacterium | reverse complement strand
AGGGAATCCAAATACACATGTTCACACAGGTTCCGGAGCGTGACAAAATCAAAAGCGGTAAATTCATGGAAACACGTTTCGCACCTCATCATTGGCCTTCCCTCCAATAATATTTCGCACCCACTTGCACCCTTCTTACTTCCAAAATAGCGGAGTGACGAACACTTCAAATCACGCACTGTATCTCCCCCAAGTGACAAAGTGAGCTTTTCTGAAATGCCCGTCACCCCCGCATTCATGACATCCCCATTAATACCTCTTGCCTCATGTCCAGCAACCTGTTTGCGGAGACCCATGACTCAGAAAACCGGTCCAGGCCCGCCCCGCAAAAACTCGGTTTATCGAATGATCAGCGCATGTCCATCTTGTGCGGACACCAGCGCTTGCACGGGTTGCCCAGGCTCCTTTTGCCCATTCGGAAACGCCGTATCTTTCCCGACATGAATCCGCACCGATTGGGCCGCTGAAGCGCCTTCAATAATATACAAGTCACCCTGGATTTCCTTCAGATGGCCCTCTACATTCTTGAACCGGGAAGTCGGAGTAGGCGATGTGGCATGCAGGTCCTGTCGAACCTCGGGCAGTTGTGCGGGCAGTTCCTTTTCTAACGCAAAACCCGGGGTAACTCCCTGGCAACCCACCACCAGAATCAAGACACCGAAAGGCTTGAATCGTTCCATAACCACCTCCATCCACAACGAATACATGCGACTGGGTACCCTGTCGTGTTCCTCTTTCAGAAATGGAGAAGGTTTGCAAGGCCCGTTCCCTGCCCGTGCTGTAAACGTTTCATGAATAACATCATACGGTTAGATGATCGCCTGTCGCGATTCGCCACGGAGCGTCTACTTAGACAATGCAGGCAATCGCCTACAACTACATACATGACCCTGTAGGGAGAAAGATGCAGATGGAGAGGTATGTAAAAGACCATGAGCCCCTTCTCCTCATATGAGGAGAAGGGGCTCATGTAAAGAATGCCTCCTGTCCGGATTTTCGTTCAGGTCAAATGTTCAGACAGACCATCAAGGCAAAATGGACTGACACACCTTCCCCGCCGAAACTCCCAATTCTCAGGGATGTTGTTTCGGCATCCCGCCACCATACCCATGTGGCTTGCCGGGATACTCGCCATGGTGCTTCATCCCTTCCGGCATTTCACCTCCGTGGTGGGCCATCCCTTCCATTTGCTCACGAAGCCGGGACCGGAATTGCTCATATTGCGCAGGAGACAACACCTCTTTCACTTTGAGAAGGACCTCGACCCGATACATCATCATTTTCTTTTGCAACAGGCTAATTTCATCAACCTTGGCGCTAATCGCCGCCATATCGGGTTGCTTGGCATCCATGAGTGTCCCCATATCCACCATGGCCACCCGCAAATCGGCCCCGTTCTGAATCATGGTCTTCCGATAGTCCATTTCGATCGGACGTAACTTCGTCGCCTGTTCATCGGAAAGACCCAATTGCTCTTTCATGGCCAAAGGCGAAAGACCCCCATGATGCCCCATCCCATCATGATCACCATCTCCATATGCCATTCCGGCATGGGACTGCTTTCCATGAGGGGCCTGGGCATTCTCAGGGTCGGCCCATACTGAGAACCCAGTTCCCCCCGCGATCAGAGTCGCCAATCCGACAATCAAAAGGCCTTTCTTGAAACCATACATACGCATTTCTCCTTTCTTGAATATGAACATTGAACGATACGAAAACACTTAAATCTTTCTTCTCCCAAGCCGGAAAACCTCTTTCTTCTTGGTCAGAGCAACTTATTATAACAAGTTTACGGGTAAAGTTTGGGTGAAGATCCCCCTCTAGGTATAATAAACTTTAAAGGAAAAATAAAGGACGCGTCATTCAATGGAGAGCAAGCCCTATGCATGATTATTTGCCAGGCCTCGCAGGGGTTCCTGCAGCAAAATCAACAATCAGTTATGTGGATGGTCACCAGGGGATCCTCGAGTATCGCGGGATTCCTATTGAGGAACTCGCGATCCGAAGCACCTTCACCGAAACGGCATTTTTATTATTATTCAACAGACTTCCAGCCCGGACGGAATTAGACCGGTTTCACGAGGATCTCACTCACCATCGACGCATTAAGTATCGCATCACCGATCTTCTGAAATGTCTTCCCGAGCGCGGACACCCGATGGATGCCCTGCAGGCAGCGGTGGCCGCGTTAGGAATGTTTTATCCGGTACCGGATGTCCGGGATGACTCCACCCGGTACTGGACGGCCGTCCGCCTCATCGCGAAACTCCCCACTATCGTCGCGGCATTTGCCCGCCTGCGCCATGGAGATGAGCAGATCCAACCCCGTGACGACCTGTCCTACGCCGAAAACTTTTTGTACATGCTCTCGGAAAAAGTCCCGTCCCCTGACATTGCCAGAATGTTCGACGTCTGCTTGATCCTGCATGCCGAGCATACCATGAACGCCTCGACGTTTAGCGGCCTGGTGACCGCCTCCACGCTGGCCGATCCCTTTACGGTGATCGCCTCAGCCATTGGAACCCTGGAAGGCCCGTTGCATGGCGGTGCCAATGAGGCCGTTATTCACATGTTAGAGGAGATCGGTTCCATTGAGGCCGTTCCTGGCTATCTTGAACAGAAGTTGTCTTCGAAAGAAAAAATCATGGGGTTCGGGCACCGGATTTATAAAGTTAAGGATCCCCGCGCCATGGTGTTACAAGAGTTCGCTCAGCAACTGGATAGCCGGTCGGACGGCAATTCCTTATTTGCCATCGCCAGAGCGGTTGAGCACGACATGGAACGACGAGTGGGACAAAAAGGGATTCGGCCAAATGTGGATTTTTACTCAGGCATCATTTACCATCGGATGGGGATTGCAACCGATTTATTTACTCCCGTCTTTGCGATGGCCCGGGTGGCCGGATGGTTAGCGCACTGTTTTGAACAATATCAAGACAATCACTTGTTCCGGCCTGACCAGATTTATGAAGGCCCACGGAATCGTCCTTATCAACCACTGGAGACGCGTGAGACTTAATCCGCCGAGTCGACTCACAAAGCCGGCCGACGTGATCACTGACCCCATCCCCATGCCACGCATGCTTGCCTGAGAATCATGACATCCTCCTCTTCCTATGATGTTCTGGTCATTGGTGCCGGTCTGGCCGGAATGCGGGCGGCCATCGCCGCGCATGAACACGGGGCTTCTGTTGCCCTCCTGACCAAAGTCCATCCGGTGCGGAGTCATTCCAACGCCGCGCAAGGCGGCATTAACGCCGCACTCACCGACCGTGGTGACCATTGGGAAGACCATGCATTCGAAACCGTCAAAGGCAGTGATTATCTGGGCGACCAGGATGCCGTTGAAGTGCTCGCCCGGGAAGCCGGCCAGGATATTATCGCCTTGGAACACATGGGGGTGATCTTTAACCGGAATGAGGAAGGCCGCCTCGGGACTCGCCGGTTCGGTGGTCAAAAGCGCGCACGCACCTTTTTTGTTTCAGACTTTACCGGACAAGCCATGCTGCACGTGCTGTATGAACAAACCATGCAGGCCAAGATTCCGGTCTATGAAGAATGGTTCGTGACATCCCTGGTGAAAGACGACCAGGGACGATGCGCCGGAGTGGTGGCCTTTGAAATTCGCACCGGAACCTTTGCCGTGTTTCGGGCCAAAACCGTGATCATGGCCACCGGTGGCCTGGGGCGGGTGTACGAACCGAGCACCAATGCGTTGATCTGCACGGGCGATGGCATGGCCGTGGCCTACCGTGCAGGCGCCCCGTTGATGGATATGGAAATGGTGCAATACCACCCGACGACTCTCAAGGGCAAGGGGTTATTGATTACCGAAGCCGCCAGGGGTGAAGGGGCCTATCTCCTCAATAGCAAAGGCGAGCGCTTCATGGAACGATATGCCCCCACCATGCTGGAGCTG
>JAOUGQ010000304.1 GCA_029865515.1 Nitrospirota bacterium | reverse complement strand
AGATTCCTTAAAAAACCCCGAAACTCCTCTAAATCAGATCGATGGAGAGTTCCAACCTCATGGTCCATCGTATGATCATGATCATCGCGACTTCCTTTTCCCGAAGCCACCCGGTGATACACTTTGAAAAACCCCACGGCTACCGCGATGATGACCGCCGTGACCGTTAGCGCGTCGAGAAACGCGGACAAAAATGCTCCCAGTCCCGAAAATAACAGAGCCAGCTTCGTCTTCGATCTGACATGGAGCAAAATTTTTGCAAGAATAAATAATAACAAATCTTTCATAAAGTAGATTCCTGCCACCATGAAAATCAACAGTAGGATCACTTGGAAATTGGTCAACGCCTCATGATAGACGGTTTCGGGTTTTGCCATCCCGATCAGCACAGCTTCGAGGGCCAATAACCCACCAGGCTGCAAAGGATAACTTTTTAACGCCAGGGTCAGGGTTAAAATAAATTCCAGGATGAGACACCACCCTGTGATGAAGGGCCCAACGGTATACAATAAACAGGGATTTAAAACGAGGAAACAAAGAATTGTCCCCTTGTACCACCTTGGGGCATGGTCAAGGAAATTTTGTCCAAATGCGTGAAGAAAAGGTGACGCCATATTTGAAACTTTCAACAAAAAATGATTCGTAAGCGAGTGGTCAAAACGACTATTCTCTAACTTAACGCCAAGACCGGCTCTTTGTGGGCTTGTGGCTCAGCCTCTATCATTTTCTTTTCTACGATCTGCAGAGCCAGATCCAGAGCCGCATTAAAGTGCTCGCAGATATAATCTTTCTGCAGTCTGGAAAGTTCATTCAAATCCGCAAGAACCTGCCTGGTCCTAGGGGACATACCAGCCGTCAACACCGCCACCCCACGACAATTGGCGGCTTCAATTAAATCGCCCAACGCATAGGCACCCGACAAATCCAACTCATCCAGCCATTTGCACCGAATGATAAGCACATCTTTGCCTTCAAGATGTTCAACCGTCTCATTCAGCCAATCGATCGCACCGAAAAACAATGGCCCATGGGGACGAACGATGATAATCCGATCGCGAACCATATGTTCAAATCGACCACTAATCTCTCCCATATTGGCTCCATTTTGGCCGACCTTACGAGCGCGGTCTCTGGCAAAGGCAAAAATGAGATCTTCTTCTTCCTGTTTGACATTTTCATCCCGTTGATTGAGATCAGCTTTGTACCGATCGGACTGATCTTTCACAAAACGGAAAAACGCTACAGCGAGTCCCATAGCCATAGCAGACAACAAGTTCCAAAACACCGTCATAACCACCACCAGCCCAAACACCATCAAATCGGAAGTGGGCAGCCTTCGGACGACAGGGAGCACCCGCATATCCAATATGTCATACCCGGCTTTAAGGAGAATGCCCGCCAAAGCGGAAAGGGGAATAGAGGCCGCCAGAGTTCCGAGTCCGAGAATGAATGAAAGCAGGACAAGGCCCATCATGATCGATGCCAAACGGGTACGGGCTCCGCTCTGGATATTTACGACACATGGCATCGTATTGGTGGCTCCACCCAACCCCCCGACCAATCCGGAAAATAGATTCGCCGACCCTTGGGCTACCAATTCCCGGTCGCTGTTATGATGAGTACCGGTCATATTATCTACGATGAGACAGGTGAGGAGGCTATCGAATATACAGAGTCCGGCCAGGGCAGCAGCCGGGACAAAGGCCTCTTTTAAGAGTTCGAGATTCGGAAGATACAGCTCCGGTAAGCCGGTGGGAACATCTCCGATTTTAGGAATGTCTAAGCCCAATAGTGTGCTAGAAGCCGTCCCAACAAACAGCCCGATCAACGGCCCCGGCAGCCAGGTGACCGGTGAAATTTTTGGCCATAGCATCACAATCAATAACGTGAGAATCCCAATTCCAACTGCCGGCATGGATATATGCATGAATGTTGAGGGCAATTCCGTAATGGCGGCAGTGATACTCTTGGCCCCAGGCAGGCCCAGAAATGGATTGAGTTGAAGCAACATGTACAAGAAGCCAAGCCCCGTCATAAACCCCGAAATGACTGAATAAGGAGTGAACTTGATAAACTGTCCGAGCTTCAACAATCCAAGAGCTATCAAAATAAAACCGGCTAAGGCGATGGTCGTAAAAATAAAGACGAGATTGGGGGATCCATCCGGCAATGGGTGAGTTTGCGCAATCGTAAGGATTTGAATGGTCATCGGTCCCGTCGGCCCGCCCACCGACCAGGGCGACCCACTTAATGGTCCCGCAACAAGACCGGCCGCCACAGCCGACCACATTCCGGCAATGGCCCCTAACCCAGATGCCACTCCAAAGGCTAAGGCCATGGGAAGAACCACCATCGCCACGGTTATTCCAGCCAACACATCACCTCTCAAATGGCTGGTCAACCCCTGGAGATTTTCCTTGAAATTGAAATCCTTGAGATATTCACGAATACTTGTCGTCACTCGCTCCATTAACATTCCCTCCGCCTAATTCATCAAAATCAATATATAAAAGGAGGCCACGGAAATTACTTAAAATTTTCCAACCAGGTACACCCGCAAATCACATGCCAATAAGCGAAATGACTGGCTTAGCATAAAAAGCAGGTTTTTTCCCCTTAAATTTCCAAATATTCCGATTAGAGGTCCCATAAACTCCCCAGTCCTATCCTTTGTATAGAGACTCTTCTGTGCGAATTCGTACGGTGTGCCCTGAGCGAAATTAAAAATCTGCCAAGAAGGGGGGATAGCGACAGGTCGTTAGCCCTTAAAAGAATCTGATGGAATTGAGAATTAAGGAACTGAAAGGAAGGAGTGAGAAGCTAGAATGTCAGAGTCACCATGGTATACACGTAATTAACATCGGCCGTACCAGGGCTTTGTGGAACCCGATCAAAATATGAGCCTTTGAAAAAACGGGTAAAACCCACTTCAAATATTGTATGTCTGAAATAACCGGCCTGAGGAGCCCAATTTATCGACGTATCAAGCAAATTGCCGAGAAAGGTTCCCGCTCGACCGGTCGGGTCCTGTAGACCGCTGCCCACAAAAGGACCACGACCATCGGCCAGCCAGAAAGTCCGTTGAGAGACCATCAATGTGACCGTGGTGGTCGGTTGAAGGGTCGAGCGAAATCCAACGGGTGACAAAATATTGGATGGGAAGATGATCCCCAAAATTCCAGTTGGTCCGTATTCTGCGCGGCGTTTTGCGAACAAGAAATCAAAATTCTTTCTCGGATTGGGGTCCCCGGACGCATAGTCAAACAGATAGACAAATCGAAGCGGCCAAGCCGTTCCAAAACTATAGCCCACCTCACCGTGATGACGATGGGCAAAGTGATTTGTGCTACCAACTTCCCCCACTTGATAGATCGATTCTATCTCGTAATCCAATTGTTCTCGCACAGGCTGGGCAAACAATCGAAGACCCATGGTGGAAAGATCACGTTTTTGAAGATTATTCCCCTCATTCAGTTGAAAGAAATACAGCTCCGCATTGGCCCAGGGGACATGTCGACTGGAAAGCGCCGCACCCGAAAAATAAGTAATGGGGGTGGTCCAGTCCGGGCTGACCGTATGTCGTTGAACCGGTCGTGTGACAAAGGCCCGAAGGCCCCAATCATGGTTTTTGTCCGATCCAAGGGTCAATTGCACACCATCAAATGATGGAGTGAAGCTTCCAAACCGGTGCCCCGCTACCAGGCGCCCTTTTCCAAAATCCATGATCAAACGCCCGACTTCAAATTTACCGGAACTCCCCGTTCCCAAAAAGTTTTGAGACACTAGATCAAGGTGGAGTTGAAAAATATCCAGATGATCGACAAAATTCGGTTGGTGTTCCTGGCCCCGATCAGCGACTGGGGCGCGAAAATCCGCTAATTCCAGTGTGAATCGGACAGGGTCCCAGATATCCTTAATTCCCAA
>JAOUGQ010000303.1 GCA_029865515.1 Nitrospirota bacterium | reverse complement strand
AGCGGCAAGGTATCCCCCCATATGGTCTCGGGCGCAAGGGACGTATCGCTCACAACATGCTGGTTGACGAGTCGCCCAAGCATGACATCTCCGGTTAACACAATCTTCATGATGACCTGGCTTCGCCCCGGATATAAAATCTAAGAAGATGAGTGTATTGAGTATTCCAGCTTTGCTCTTTTGGAGGAGTGGAAATCGTTCAACCACATGTCGCTCTTGAGTGTACCCGCAAACGGAAGCACCCGGAACTAGGGAAACCCCCAGTTGGAGGGAGGAAATTCCCTGAATTGCCAATCCGAGGGAAGTTGGAGTACCGCACTCTCTGACATCGCCGCATGCCTAACCAGTTATCCTCCCCCCCTTATCCGTCATCCCCGCCGGTCGTCAGGGGGTATCCATCCGAAAAAAGAGCAGAGGGATGCCCGATGCGGGATGTCGGTCATGGCAAGATAAAACTCAGACGGAATCTGGAGTCCCGCTTTCATGGGAATGCCGACTTCCTTTTGCCGCTTTGCAAGGGTGTGGAGGGCATCTATCCGATTATGAGGCGAAAACGGCATTCACTCAATTGTTCAATAAACTCTCAAGTTGTTGCCGACAATTCGGTTCTCGCAATTTCTGTAACGCTTTGGTTTCAATCTGCCTGATTCGTTCTCGAGTGACCCCCAAAGTTTGTCCAATTTCTTCCAATGTGGATGCTTCGTCATACCCGATGCCAAATCGCATGCGGAGAATTTGTTCTTCGCGTGGGTTCAAGGCTTTGAGGAGGCGGGAGATGGCCTCTTTTGAGCTATGTTGCTCGGCAATCTTCAGCGGTGATATCGCATCGTGATCCTCAAGCAAATCTCCGAATTTGGTCTCACCCTGTTCTTCCAACGGAGAGTCCAGGGAAACGGGTTCATACGAGCCTTCCAAGATGCCTTGCATTTTTGCAACAGGTAACCCGGTGTCTCCCGCCAGCTCAAGAAGGGTGGGGGGCCGTCTTAACAGTTGAGTGAGATGCTGTGAGGTCTTCTTGAGTTTTTGCGAAATCTCATAGATATGGACGGGCCTTCGAATGGTATTCCCTTTTTCGGCAATGGCTCTGGTGATTCCCTGGCGGATCCACCATGTGGCATAGGTGCTGAACTTATAGCCCCGTTCATGATCAAACTTATCGACCGCTCTCATCAACCCGATATTGCCTTCTTGGATCAAATCCAAAAAATGCAATCCGCGGTTGATGTAATGCTTCGCCACACTCACGACTAAGCGGAGATTAGCTTCAACCATTTGCGTTTTAGCCTGTTGAACTCGGGCCACGGCCTGTTCAAGGGCTTCGCAGGCTTGGATAAATTCACGGTGCGGCATCAAAATGATGGACTCCTCAATCTCCTGAATACGGGACAGGGCTTTCCGGGCAGCATCGTCCCCTCGTGTGCGGCGGCTGGTTTCCAGGATCTGTTGGTGTGCAAGAATTTTTTCTTTCAGCTGGCGAACCCGCTGAATCATGTTGTCCTGTAGGTCCTGGCGCAAGTTCAAGGCTTCAATTCGTTTAATGATTTGCTGGATGGGTTTTTGGGGTGGCAAGAGAGAACGCGAACCAGCCTGTGCGGAATTCCGCATGGCCAGACGTTGCGCATAAGAAGACAGGACCGGTTTGGCCAACCGATTAATCGCATCAAGATGCTTAAGAGCCTTCTGAAAATATTGCCCTTGTTCGTGTGGGGTTTCCGATGAAGAAGATTCTCCTTCTACCCCAAGCGCGGAACTGATGATCACCAGATCACTGACACGGAGGTCTCCGCTTCTCAATTTGTCCCGAAGCGCAAGAAAACCCACCAGCGTGACCGGTAAACTAAAAAGGGTCATAAATAAGCCGTTGGTCCCCTCTTTAATCTGTTGAGCAAGCTGAATCTCCATTTCTCGTTTTAACAGTGGAACCCGACCAATTTCTCTCAAGAAGAGGGTAATAGGGACATTGGTCGTGCCGAGATCTTCCTGGAAGGCCGGACCGAGTTCAGCGGTCTCGTGAGAATGCGAATCTGTCATCTTTTTGCCACTTTTCCGCCCCCCTTCCTCACACGAGGAGTGAGAGGGATGAGATGACTCTTGAGGTTCCAGAAAGTCATATGAATGCATCATCCCATCCTGCTGGAGAGAATAATTTTTCATACCCCTTTTTCTCTTCCCCGAACGCTCCAAAGATGTCTGTGATGATTCAGTCGATACCATGGTGTTCTCACTTTCTCTTATCTTGCGCACAATAATCAGCCCGAGCCGAATTTCTGATGGCGCAAAAACCAACCTTGGCGCCTGTCATTCCACTTACTCCAATACATGAAAATCTCACTTTCTCTTCTTTCCCCAAACCCTCTCCCTCGCACATGGCCTTCAACTGGCGTGCCTTGTGGAAAAACGGGGTTCCCTTCTTTCTCTCTGATCAATTTTCCCTTCACGAGCTTTGAGAATGGCCGCATCTACCGTTTCTCCGCAATTGAGACATCTCAACACCTCAATCCGGTGAAATTGCCCCTCGAGATTATAAATGCTATCTCTCACCAAGAGCCCCTCACACCGATGGCATTTCACCACCTTTTCACTCAATTGTTCAGTCATCATGAAATTATCCCCTCCTTTTGGAAGCGTTGACTTGCACCTTGCTCTCTCACTGGTTAAGATAAGTAACTAGTTACCAAAGTAAAGTAGGTACCGGAAAGTAACCATGAAATTGCCTCCAAGTTCCTTCGGGTGTCCATTGGATTCTCTTCTTCGCGTTCTTGCAGGGCCGTGGACGATTTACATCCTGTGCCGGCTGCATAAAAATGGAGAAACCCGTTTTGGGCAGCTCAAGCGGCAAATGCCCGGCATTTCATCGAAAATGCTAACCGAACGCTTGAGGTCGCTGGAAAAGGCTGAAATTATCTTTCGTCACCAAGCGCCGACTGTTCCTCCCCAGGTGACGTACGGTCTCACCACAGAAGGTCGTGAACTCACGACGATTCTGGATCAAATCAATACCGTGGCCATTCGATGGCAGGATCAGGAGACCAAGAAGGCGAACACCAGGATTCAGGCGAAAGAAACGAAAAGAAGAACGGCGGGATCCTGATCTCTGGTTCCCCCTTTGAAAAAGATGGGTTGAGGAGGATCGACCTCCCTCAAGACACAGTTGGTGGTAAAGGGAGGATCGGCTTATCCATAAGTAGGTTGACTTGCCGAAGAAGAAACACCTAAGGGTGGACAGTGCCCTCTTCCTAGTTAGGATTTTTTCTTGTGAAAACTAGGGGAAAGCCTAGTTCCTCATATGAGGGCCTTCTTTCTAGAATCTATCTCAGGCAAGGTGTCCCAGGGGGGAATATTAATTTCTATTCTCAGGATTTATGGGCGAAATGGCCGATGATTTTAGCCCGGCCTTTCCCTGATGGTCCACGAGTTTAAAATGAAAGGGAGGCAATCATGACTGTTCATGGTACTCCGGCTGAAGGCTTTAACACGGTAGGGCAAATTGTGCCAACCAACGATGTGAAATTCCGGAAGACACAAAACGCGATGGAAGTGGCCCTGGAATTGTTGTCAACGCATACCCCAGGCGGGCCTGTCATTGACGACAATAAACGCTTTGTCGGGTTTATCAGTGAATTTGATTTATTGCGTGCGCTGGAAGCCGGCAAAGACTTAAACGAATTGACTGCCGAAGACATTATGGTCAAAGACCACATCAGCATCAAGGACTCAACCTCCATTCGAGAGGCAGTGAAAATTATGGAAGAAAAACGGCTACTCAATTTGCCGGTTGAGCGAGACGGGGAGATCGCCTACACGGTCACCAGACACGATCTCTTGCGAGCCCGCGTGGGACTGGGGTTGGGAGCAGAACTTGGCGGAGAATAGGGGCAGGGTGGTAGGTCAGTTACTCAGAGTCTCTCTCCTCCATGTCGCTTTGCGGATAAGGC
>JAOUGQ010000302.1 GCA_029865515.1 Nitrospirota bacterium | reverse complement strand
ATCGAGGTGTTGCAACAAGAAATAGCTCGCCTGGATCAGGAAAGTCAGGGACTCATCCAGAAAATAGGCTCTTTGAAAGTCATAGAAGAGGATATTACCGAACTACGTGAAAAGATATCCTCTCGAGTCCAACAAATCCCCGAAAACATTGAATCAAAAACCTTTCGAAGGGATGTTGTGAAAATTGCGAAGCGAAGGGGTGTGACTGTTCGGGTGTGGAAACCTGAGGCTCCCTTGACTGGTCTTCAGCATTCTGATGCCTCTATTCCGATAACCGTCAGAGTAGAAGGGGATTTCCAAGGTACCGTCCAATTTCTGGATGAATTGAGCAAGCTTTCCTGGGTCCAAAGCATTGCCTCCCTTGTCATGGCCAGAAGGCAAGGAAGCGAGGATTCATCTCTTATTGCCACAAACATCGTCATACATGGGTTGACTCCCTTAGGAATTGAATATGTCAAAAAGCTGCTTAAGGCATAACCGGGTTAGGGGGCTTCGAGGTGCAGGTGTCATTGAAATACGGGATATTCTATTCACTATGGCTACCTGCCAGGGAGAATCAGGAAGGTACTCGATCTGGTTGCTGGGTGGCCTGATTTTTTGGTTAATGGGAGTGGTTGCGGTGGAAGGAAAAATAACCCCACCTCCTCGACCGGCCACCCTCATGGGAAATCACGCAGCCCAGGACAATTCTCGACATACCATAGTGAATCGTCGAGACCCTTTCAAACGAATAAAAAAACGCATGCCACCTCCAATGGTCTCAAAAAAATCCCATCCTGAATCAACAATTGTCCCTGTGGTGGAAGATCCCCTGTGGAGACTTCTCGCGGTGATTCATGGCCAGGATGGTCGCCAGGCTGTCATTCAAATATCTCCTAAAGAGCGGGTCATCGTGCAGCCAGGGTCCGAACTGGTTCGATCAGGATGGATCATTAGGACCATCAGTGACGGGGGGGTGTTACTTGAGCGCCTCTCTTCAACATCTTCAGTGGGCGTCTCTTCCCCACCAAGAAACTTCATTCTCTCCTTCCCCGCCAGTCGAAAATCACCATGAATATTTTGGTTGAGAAAGCCTGAAAAAACCTTCATAATCTATACCTTTCCAGCCCCGAGGCCTAATTTTATTTCCGCATGTAATTGCCCCGGAAACGGAACCTTTCTCAATAATTTTTGTATGCTGTAAGTTTACTCAATGAGCCTGTTGATTAAATAATAGTCAGGCAATAAGGAATGATATGTTGAGATACTTAAATGCGGGGGAATCCCATGGAAGAGGTCTCATGGCGGTGTTGGAAGGAGTTCCGTCCGGTTTGCCGGTCACAGCCGAGCAGATTAATGCGGATTTGATCCGGCGGCAAGGAGGGTATGGGCGAGGCGGCCGGATGCGCATTGAAAAAGACCGGATTGAGTTTATTTGTGGGGTTCGAAAAGGGAAAACGTTGGGCAATCCATTAGGGTTGTTGATTTGGAACAAAGATTGGGAAAACTGGAAAGACATCATGGCGTCAGAGCCTGGTCCGCCCTCTACCGAACGCGTGGTGACTCGCCCCAGGCCTGGTCATGCAGATTTGGTTGGAGCGATCAAATATGGCCATCGGGATATCCGCAATGTCCTTGAAAAGGCCAGCGCTCGTGAAACGGCCATCAGAGTGGCCATTGGTGGGGTGGCAAAGTCGTTGCTGGCCCAGTTCGACATGCGGGTGGTCAGCTATACCGTGGATATCGGAGGTATTGCGGCCCCAAGCCCGAATGATCCATTGATGGCGTATGAGCAAGCAGAACAATCTGAAGTACGGTGCCATGACCCCGAAACGGCAAAGAAAATGATTGAACAGATTCGAGCTGCCAAGCATAAAGGGGATTCTTTGGGTGGCATCTTTGAAATCGTCGTCACGAACGTCCCGATCGGGCTGGGAACCTATTCCCAATGGGATCGGCGGCTTGGTGCCCGCTTGGCTTTTGCCGCCATGAGTATTCAAGCCATGAAGGGTGTCGAATTTGGAATGGGCTTTGAATCGGCCCGCCGGTTTGGGTCCGAAGTGCACGACGATATTTATTTCGATAAAGCCGCAGGACAATTTATCAGAAAGTCGAACAATGCTGGAGGCTTAGAGGGCGGGATCACCAATGGGCAGCCGATTGTCCTGCGAGTGGCCATGAAACCCATCGCCACCCTGTACACTCCAAAAGACAGCGTGGATATCGATACGAAGGAACCCTTCGAGGCCACCGTGGAACGCTCAGACATTTGTACGGTGCCGGCGGCTGGCGTCGTTGGAGAATCGGTGATTGCGTATGAAATGGCCAACGCCCTGATTGAAAAATTTGGAGGAGACACATTGGATGAAATGAAACGGAATTTCGAGGCCTACCAAGAATATGTCCGCTCGTTTTAGGTATCTCGACATGAGCTGTCGCCGGTTAGGATTCCTTCCACCCTTTCAATTGAGGCATCCGTGTTGTGGTGACTTCCGCTAGATGAAGACCTCATCGTACTCCAATCGTGTTCCGGTTTCTTTAGGGGATCGGAGCTATGAAATTTTAATCCAACCCAATATCCTGACCCAGATTGGCGGTGTGCTCCAAGAGATCGGATTGTCCGGCCGAGTGGGTATTGTGACCAATCCGGTCGTAAACGAACTCTATGGCCGGGTGGTCATCCGGTCTTTAAAAAAGGCCGGCTTTTCTCCCTTTCCCGTGGTGATTCCCGACGGAGAACGGGCCAAGTCGGTATCCTGGCTGTCAAAAATATTGGATGCACTAGTGACCCAACGTTTTGAACGTCAGGATGTGGTATTGGCGTTAGGTGGAGGGGTCGTGGGAGATGTGGCTGGATTTGCAGCCTCGGTGTACCTGCGCGGTGTTCCGTTTGTCCAGGTCCCGACTACCTTGGTTGCTCAGGTGGACTCCAGTGTGGGTGGCAAAACAGGGGTCAATCATCCTATAGGGAAAAATTTGATAGGAGCGTTTTATCAGCCACGTGTTGTGGTGATTGATCCACAGGCCTTGCAGACTCTTCCAAAACGTGAATGGGTAGCGGGATTAGCTGAAGTAATTAAATACGGCATGATCGCCGATTCCCAGTTTTTTGATTTTTTAGAACGACATGTTGAAGGACTGCGCGGGCAAGCAGAGGAAGTCATTCCCACCGTAATCCGGCGATGTTGTGAAATCAAAGCCGAGGTGGTAGCGGGAGATGAACGAGAATCGGGACGCCGACGTATTCTGAACTATGGGCATACCGTGGGCCATGCGCTGGAAGCATGGGGTCATTATAAAACATGGATTCATGGAGAAGCGGTAGGAATTGGGATGGTGCAGGAAGCGTCGATCGCCCAGTTTTTGGGAATTTGTGACCAGGAACTTGTGGAACGGCAACGTGACCTGATTCAGGATGTGGGATTGCCCATTGCCATGCCCTCCATGAAATTTATGGATCTCTGGGGAGCCATGCAACACGACAAAAAGGTCGTGAAAGGTCAAATAAATTGTGTGGTGCCCAAAAGAATCGGTGAGGTACAGGTCGTTCCCCTGGTTCGACACCATACTCGGCAATGGTTTGCCGCCAGTCAGCCCTCTCGTGTGAAACGATTGAAGCCCCCTCCACAGTCGTTGACACGTCCACGTTCAACTAAGAAAGCATAATATGGCTCAAGCCCGTCATTCGACAATGGAAGAGCTGAAACACCTCGTTCGGGAACGGACCAGGGAGGTGCATATTCTTCACCGGATCAGCGAATCCATTAGTAGTACCTTGGAGCTGGAAACGGTGCTAAAACAGATTGTGGAGGTGGTCGTTGAGGTCACCAAGGGCGATGCCTGTTTGCTGTATTTGATTTCTGAAACTACCGACGAACTCATTCTTCGTGCCTCGAAAAATCCGCATCCACGGCTCATCGGGCGGATATCCATCGGGTTGGGAGAAGGCATCACCGGGTGG
>JAOUGQ010000048.1 GCA_029865515.1 Nitrospirota bacterium | reverse complement strand
CTGACAAAGCTTCAGCTGCGGCCACTAAAACCGATTCAGGGCAAAGCGGTTCTACCTGTTCATGATGAGCGGCAATGGCATTCACAATGAACTCCGACTCTCCAAACTTCTTGGCCAATTCCGCCCCTAGCATTGCATGCGTGCCTTCTTCTTCATGGCTGACAACTTTTCCAATATCATGTAATAGGGCCCCCCGCTTAGCCAACTTCACATCCAAACCCAACTCGGCAGCCATAATCCCGCAGATATAGGAGGCTTCCCTGGCATGATATAAATTATTTTGGCCATAACTGGTTCGGTATTTCAGGCGACCCAACAGCTTCACAATCTCAGGGTGGAAATCTGAGAGACCTACTTCAAAAATGACTTTTTCGGCTTCATCACGCATTAATTTGTCCAGGTCACCTTTAACCTTCTCCACGACTTCCTCAATCCGAGTGGGGTGAATTCTCCCGTCTTGCATAAGACGTTCCAGCGCAATTTTCGCAACCTCTCTCCGAAGAGGATCAAATCCGGACACGATAACCGCCTCCGGGGTTTCATCAATAATGAGATCTACGCCAGTGGCTGCCTCCAAGGCCCGGATATTTCTCCCCTCACGCCCAATAATCCTTCCTTTCATGCTGTCATTCGCGAGAGGCACCACTGAAATCGTGGCCTCATTGACGTAATCTCTCGTGATCCGCTGTATAGACCGTGTCACAATTTCTCGGGCTTCCCGCTCAGCCGTTTCCTTCGCCTCATCCAAAATTCGCTTTGTTAACAAAGCCGCATCCATGCGGGCTTCACTTTCAATTTCACTCAATAACTGGCGCTTGGCTTCTTCAGCCGTAATTCCTGCTACCTGCTCTAGAGCAAGCCGATGTTCTTTAATAGCTTGGTCACAAACCGCTGTCTTATTAACTAGAGCCTCTTCTTTGTCTTTGAGGGAACGCTCTTTTCGCCGCATCTCCTCATCGCGCTTCTCAAATTGGCTTATTTTTCGCTCAAGCGCCTCTTCTCGTTGTTGGATTTTTCGGTCAGCGGCCTGAATCTCATTCCTCTTTTCCTTCTCTTTTGCTTCAAGTTCCGACTTGGCTTGAAACAGCAGATCTTTGGCTTCAATTTTGGCTTCCTTAACTAGATTTTCAGCCTCTCGTTGAGCATTTTGGGTGAGCTGTTGAACCTGCTCTTCTGCTTCAGACCTTCGCTTCGAGTCCCTTTGCTGCTGATAAACCTTCGACAACACAAATCCAACAACGAGTCCGATCACCGCTGCAAGTATGGGAATTACCGTTTCCATAGGTTGGCTCCTATTTGTTTCCTTACGTACACATCAAGAAAAATGCTCATTATTCCTTCGCCTAATGGGAAAATACCAACCCCAATAAATAAGTAAAAACCCGAAAGCAAAGGAAAAATGAAACTGGAGAAAGGCCTACTATCTGTTAGGACAGAAGGCCCAGAATTGTAGGGACCGAGGAAGGGAAAAGGCGGAAAAATCCTCTATCCTAGTAGAGGTCATAACTCTATTTGAACGGCTCACCCAATGAACCCATCCATCAAGGTTGCAATCCAACCGAGAAGGCAATTGATCCCCCACAGACCGATCGTCTGAAATTTTCAGGTCAAAAGGCGAGCCCTTCCGATAGAAAGGGGCCCATTGCTTCTTCATCATCGATTTCCAAGAATTCAACCTGCCCTCAAATGAACGTTTCCTACCTCGTACGATCCCATAATAAAAAAAACCTACCATGACCATAAATATCCTTGTCATGACAGGTATCCAGTTCAATTCCCTCTAAGAAGAGGGATATTCCTTTCTTTCTTTGAAATTCAATAACTTACGAATTTTAAAATATCAGAATAGGGTAACATATTTCAATAATGAGATAATTTTGGAAAAAGAATAAACGTGTTCAAAGTCCGCCATCAAACGGGCTGAACCACTTCAACCAATTGATTTAAAAGGTAATACTTAGATACTACTGGAGGTATGGATAAAAACGAGAGGAATTCAATTCGGATTGGTTTCTAAATGTTTTTCTATGGTTTCAAGTAAGACTTGAGCCCGTCGTTCTATCTCGGCTTCCCCAAACTGACGGTGTCTCTCTTGCCGAAAGAGCTGATCGGTAATGTTAATCGCGGCTAAAATAGCCAATTTGGTAGGAGTACTGGTTCGCGTTTTTTGCGCCAGGGTGCGCATTTGGGCATCAACATATCCGGCCAACTCATGAAAGTAGGCCTCATCCCCCTCTCCCTGGAGGGAAATGCGATGACCAAAGATTTCCACCTCAATGGTCTTCGTCATTCGTGATTGCCCACCCTAATCGTTCGAACGGTCCAGAAATTCAAGCTCGCCGAGTACTTTTTCAATTCTTGACCGAATGGTAGTCCGTTCTTCCTCCCACCCCTCAGACATTTCTTCGTGTTTGGCCAGCCGTTCTCGAGTCGTTTCCAACTCTTGTTCAAGATGAGATTTATCCTGCCGCAGTTCGACAACTAGATCAAGTAACTTCCTAACCCGACTCTCCAATGTTTCCAGCTTTTCCACACTCACGGCACGCCTCCTTAGTTCGCAAGCTCAAACGAGGCGGACTATAGTTCGTTCAGCAAAACCTGTCAAGAGAAACTCCCTGACAGACTTGCCCAAACAACGTCCGATAAATCCGATAACTTCCCACCACTCGTTTCACGTATCCACGGGTTTCCCGATAGCCAATAAGTTCCACAAATTCATCAGGTTCGCGCTGCCCGTTTTGAGCAATCCACCGTTTTACCGCCTGAGGTCCAGCGTTATACGCAGCTACGGAATAAATAATATTGTCTTGAAATTCATTCAGCAATTGGCCCAGGTAATATGTGCCTAATTGAATGTTCTGCTCTGGCTCATACAGACCCTGTGGGTCGTAATCAGAGTCCTGCAGCCCCAATTGGCGAGCCACTTTTTTTGCGGTAGCAGGCATGAGTTGCATCAGGCCGATAGCTCCAACCGGAGAAACCACGCGAGCGCTATACAGACTTTCTTCACGAATAAGTCCCGCGACTAAAAACGGATCCACATGCTTAGGAACAAAGGATTGAATGACCATCTGGTAGCCCATGGGAAAGGCTCCCAACCAGGCAGGGGAAGAGAGGGGAAGTTGCCCTTTCCGCAACGTCGCGCCAAAATGCCGGATAGCTAAGCGGATACCGACATCATAGGCCCCAACTTCGCTCGCTACCGAAACCAATTGCGGAAAAGCCTGAGAATTCGCTCCATAGCGTGTAAAAACGACGTCTAGTTCTTGGACCGCTTCCTTGAATAATTGAAGGCTCCGAAGTTCCTGGATCTTTTGATAATGAATATCCTGCTGAAGATAAGAGGGAGCCACGGCACTCATCGTGTCATTTGATGCCAACACGGTCCATCGTCTCGTTGAGAATTCCGTGGGGCCGAGACGAATCTCTGCCAACTGCCCATAGTAGGTAAAGGGGTAGTCCTGGCTTAACTCCTCCAGATGTTGCCTTGCGGGCTCCATCAGCCCGAGATGTTCCTGAGAACGAGCCAGCCAATATAAAGCCTGTGAGGCAGCGTGCAGGGAAGAATCGGAACTGGGCGTTCCCACCGCCTGAACAATCTCCTGAAACCTATCAATGGCTTCAGTGAATTGATCCCGCTGGTAGTGAATCCACCCCACTCTCCAAAGCGCATCCAACCGCTGCGTAAGCGTATGGGCCACTTCGGCCGCCCTCTTATAAGCCTTCCCAGCCTCCGGCCAGCGGGAATGGTCTTCTAGCCAAATCCCATAAAACGTGAATAACAAGGATTGTTGATCACCCGTTAATTTTTCAGCAGACAGGGTTCGTACAAGAGCCTCCAATTGTGGCCCTTTCCCCTGACGCAAATACACTCGCCCCAACCAGACCCATGCTTCATCGGTCCTGGAGGAAGCGGAACGAGATAGAGTAATCAAAACTGCTTCCGCCTGGTCATACCGTTTCAACCGAACCAAAGCCATAGCTAACTTGTATTGAGCATGAACCAATTGAGGGGTCGGGGGGGACAAAGAGATATATCGTTTAAATTCCTGTATGGCTTCCTCCAAAGCCCCTCCGTCATATAAAGCCATGCCTCGCTCATACCGCTCTGCTAGTGATGGTAAAAACAAGGATCCCAATTCCCGTCGTAGCCATTTTTCGGCCTCCACACTCTCCTGAGTTAAGGGGAATTTCCACCACAACTCACGGAACACCTCAATGGCCTTTTCACGTTGCCCCAGTTGACCAGCACACTTTCCCATTTGGAATATCGCTTTAGCAGCTTTGGGGTGACCAGATTCTACGAGAAGGGCCTGGGACAATATCGAAAGAGCCGACTCACAATCTCCCATTGTTGTCAAAATATCCCCAGCTGCGTAGAGCGCCTCCGACCGAAGCAATGAATCAGAATATTGATCATTGAACTGTTGAAAGGCCTTTGCCGCCTCTTTCTCTAACCCAGCATTGGCATAAGCCTGACCCAACCAAAAGGTGAGGTAGTCCCCCAGAACAGGGTAATCATGGAGAGAGGCTTGCAGAAAAGGGATAGCCTCCAGAGGTGAGGATTCCTTGAGCCAATGCCCATAACGGAATCCGGCACGTTTTACCATAGGGGTGTCCCCATAGGCTGTGACGATCTGATTAAAAACCCTGGCATGATCCGATGGAGTTTCAGGAGCATCACCAGGCTTTCCGAGTTGCTCAAGAAATTGCGAAAAACACCCTTCCGGATTTTGACAAGGGGCAGAAGGGGGGTCCAAGGAGACTACGGTTTGGGGAAGAAAAAGCACACATCCACCCAAGATCATTCCCCCCACCTGATGTATCGACAGGATTCTCATAGCTCATCCTACATTAGATACGTAGCGGCGTATATTTGCTCTATCATATCACCAAAAGGCCAGAAGCTTCATGCCAGAAACTTCTTGAAACAAGTCGTCCAGAGACTTGTTCCATCAGATACGTCCCCTTTTCAGAGCCATGGAACAAATCCTCCAGGCAAATCCTACACACTCCTCATGAAAATGGAAACCCAACAAATTCTGGACATTCAGTCTGTACTGGGAAAAACCAAGAAGTGAGGGATGGGGTTGACCAATGTTAGCAAAGGGAGAGAAATCTTCTGCGGATCACACGACCGGAATGCGAGGTACCCCCGGCAGTCGCCAGATCGTGTTGAGTGATTCTTGTGTCTATTGAATTGTCAGTTGATGAATGTTTCGCATCCATCCTTGCCAGAGTGGCAGATCATCCCACAATCCTAAACGGGTTAAATACGCCTCGCCTTCTCTCCCAATCACCGCATCCCCATCCTGAGCCATTCCTCCCCCCTCCACAAGATTGGCGGCATACACGGCCGTCAACGGACCGAAGGCTGCATGAGGGACCCTCAATGGATCATCATGAAAAGCCACAGTGGCGAGCAGAACCTCATCTACCCCCCATCGTGCCAGAAAGGCGGCTCCACTCTCAGCATGGGTACTGCCCAACATCTGTCTCTCCACCACAGATAAGTCCAAACCGCGGCATTGCGCTATATCCACGACCGTCGTAAAAGCCTGAGGCTGCTGAGTCAGAAAAACCAGCATGCCAATATCATGAAGCACCCCTCCCACAAACGATTGCCAGATCATGCGTGGACCAGCCTGCTGATTCAAGGAAATCAGGGCAGCGAGATATCCCGTTCTCAGGCTATGCCGCCACACTCCCGCAATATGCGAAGAATCAACCGCACAGCCCTCGGATAAGATAAACACTTCGACCCCAAAATCTAAGACATGCTCAAGATCAACCGGAATCCTTCCCGCGTCGCGAGTCAAGGAACGAACATGTTCTTCCAGAGCACTGTCAAGATGAGACAAAGCTCGCGACCGGCATCCTTCCACATTCAAATGCCCTCTTGTAAGCAACTGGGAAGGAAAAGAAGAAGACCAGTGGGACAGATTTTTCACCGAATTAAACTGGGACCACCAATATCCATTAGCCCTTTCTCCATCCCAATTCCACGAATCATCCTCTGTTCGACGCCATTGTTCGGTCACGGAATACACCCCAAGAAACACGGAAAGATAGCCTGCGCGTGACATAGCCCTCACACCTGCACCGCTTCAATTTTTTCGGTTCTACCAGACTGAGTCTTGAGGAACAGCCTCACAAAGACTTGCAGGAACGGTCCTAACGGCGAAGAAAGGGCAGGAGGGAACAACAATACTCACGAAGAGGCGCCCAAGAAGAAAAACTAGAATCGCTGAATGGAAAACTACAAATCAGGAAAATGAAAATTTCCTGGCAGGTCAAGGAAAAAGGTTGCTCCTTGCCCCTCGCCTTCACTCTGGGCGCGAAGACCCCCGCCCATATTTTTGGCCATCAGTGCTCCACGATGCAGACTCAAACCCCGTCCACCATATTTGGCACTGAACCCCTGTCCAAAAATTTTAGTGAGATCATCCGGGAAAATGCCTTTGCCCGTATCCTGAACTTCCAGACAGACTGAATCAGGTGGGCCAATGATGAGCTTCACACGCACAACCAGTTGCTTGCGTGAAACCGATTCCATGGCTTGGCAGGCATTGCGAATAACATCAACCAGGATCTGAAGAACCTGATGTTTATCTACAATGACCTGCGGCACTTCTTGGAACTCCCGCATCACCTCAAAAGTGGTCCCCTCCAACACGTCCTGATTGACGGCCAGGGCCTCGTCAACCAACTGAGCTAAGGACACCGGCTCCATAATTCCACTGGGCTTGGCAAGGTCCTGTTGGGCCGCGACACATTGCTGAGCATGCCCGGCATTTTCCCGCAAGCGATCCAGTTCCAACAGAGCGACTCGCTTCTCTTCAATCAATTGCCCCGATAATTTCTCCAAATACCCAGGAACTTGCTTCCCCTTGGGATTCTGCGATAAATAGGCTCCAAGGTCTTCACCATGCTTGTCCAATAATTGTGAGATCCGACCGACATCCCCCACCATCGAATTTTTTAAAAGATCCGTGATCACCCCGATAGACACATTAATGCTATTTAATACATTTCCCACATTATGCAGCACACCTGTCGCCACTTCTGCCATCCCCAGCTGTCGTGAGGTATCCAATAACTGCTCATGCAACTGCAGCTTCTCTTCTTCCATACGTTTTCGTTCGGTAATATCCTGTGCCACACACACCAGCCCCTGAAATTGTCCCTGCTGATTCTGCATCATCGAACCTGACACTGAAATGGGAATTTTCCGTCCCTCATGAGTCAGAAAACTGGACTCCACCCCGCTCACCGACCCTTGGAGTAACAGATTTTCGATAATCGCTCCCTGAGCAAACTCTTCCCCAAATATCAAGCCTGGCGATTCCCCAATCAGCTCATTCTCTTGGTAGCCTAAAAGATTCAATAAGGAAGGATTCACCGCACCGATGGTCATATCAGCATTGATGACTAACAAGGAATCCGCCATTGACCGTAAAATATTATCCACATAATACCTGGAAGCCGCTAATTCATCCCGAGCCGATTCCAACTCTCCTGTCTTCTCTTCCCGGTCATGGGCATTGGCATGCAAGAGGCGTTCGGGTGAATGATTATTTCCAGCAGAATGTCCGGACCCATTGGACACAGGATCAAGAGGAGACGGCATACGTACGCTCAGACAACACGCCAATTGATAGACTTCTTGTGCAAGGAATGGAATCCGAAGTATGGCCCACTGCTCTGGCCGGCTCAAGGACATGCTACTTGTCCATGATGCACCATCAGGCGGCAGACAGAAGACGAAACGCAACGTGTGGTCACACTTCCACATTTGTTCAACCATGTCTCGCACCACGTCCCATTCCCATGAGCGGACATCGACAAAAACGAGAAGAAAGGGGTCCACGGACATTTGGACCTCTACGACCTTCTCCAAGGCACGATGCACGGTTTCCAGGCAGACAACACCAAATTGAGGCAAATTCCATTGACGACCATGGATGTCCTGCCCCTTCATTAAGCCATTACCGGACTCAGCACCCACACTCGAAACGGACAAAGCCTCGCATAATAAAATTGGCATATCAGCATTCGCACTGACCAGTAACACTTGGCGATGAGCAGAAATATATGCCATAGAGAATATCTGAATGGGGAAAATCAACAATGAGGATAGAACCGACCTATACACGCTAGATTGAACTCGGGCATTTCCAATTACCTGGGCAACAGGCTGATCCAAGCTACATCAAAGCTGCCAATTTTTATCCCTGGAATGAAGTTACTCCCAAAAGAAACCGCCACACTTGCGGCAGCGATCCTTCAAGTGGCGTTCCCCGCAATTCTTTCCCAGGCTCTGAGAGTTTCCACAACCCGTGATTTCCACTTTGAACGCCAGGGAAATAGTCATATTCCAGCCCCCATGAGAGTCCTGCCCTACCGCAATCAATTCCGAGTCGGTATGGTCACAATAAATGTGGACCCTTCTCCCAGCTTGGATCGAACCGAAATAGCACCCCCACACTGGTCGACAATGCGCTTACACACCGCTAATCCAATGCCAGTACCCTCATATTCATCTTTTCGATGCAGTCGTTTGAACATCCCGAAAATTTTGTCGAGCTGTTCTGCCGGAATCCCAATCCCCTGATCATGAATTTCGATTTGGCAGAGCAATCCGGATTTTCCTGAACCGGTGCGTCGCCGATCCTGAATAGTTTTTCCCGAAACGTGAATAACAGGAGGCACTCCCGGCTGATGAAATTTCAACGCATTGCCCAGAAGATTCTGGAGCAATTGCCGGATTTGAAAGGCATTACCATGAATAGTCGGCAAATCTCCAACCTGGACAACGGCCTGAAATTCCTCGATACGTGTACCGAGATCGGAAAGAATATCGTCAACTATGTCGCGCAAGGCAAGCGTTTCCTCAGCCGTGTGTTGCGAATCGACCCTGGAATACACCAACAGGCTCTGAATCAGCTGTTGCATGCGACCTGCCGCTTTCTTCACTCGATCAAGATATCCCCGACCGTGTTCGTCCATGACTGACCCATATTTCACTCGTAACAGATCAAGAAACACCTGAATGGAATGAATCGGCTCCTGCAAATCATGCGCAGCAACCGACGCAAATTGATCCAAGTCCCGATTGGACCTGGCCAATTCTTCCGTCTTGTGGCGCAAGATAATTTCAATTCGTTCCCGTTCATGGATTTCGTTTAAGGCTTGATCCCGCACAACAGAAAGCTCGAGGTTTCGTTCTTCTAAATCACGGACGACTTGAGCCAACTGCACTTCAACCGCCTGCCGCCGAAGCAGGTCCTGCTCTAAACGACGGTTGGTTTTTTCAAGTTGGCCTGTGCGATTCGTCACGATCTGTTCCAGCTCCTGAACACGTAACCGGGCTTGCTGGGTCCAATGCCACTTCATCGTCAAAGCCGTCGACAATTGCCACACTTCTATGGGGTCAAATGGCTTCCGCAGAATTAACAATTGGTCCCGATGTCCTAATCTGGGCAACACCTCCGACCATCCAAAATCAGGATAGGCGGTACACAACACCACCTGAACCCCGGGGTCCTCATCCCAGATTCGCTCAACCGTTTCAATCCCGTCCCAGCCATTGAGCAACCGCAAATCCAAGAACACCACGGCGAAAGGAGAACCCTGCACCTTGGCCTGTTTGACCAGATCACACCCTGACATCCCATTGTCCACACAATTTAGCTCGAATGGTTCTTTAACAGGATGCGAGAAGGTCTCATCAAGCAGGTCTTGGCTGAACTCCGGCCCCATATCAGGAATGAAGGCTCCCCCGGGACGAAGAATTTTCTGAAAATCATCCAAAATATTCGGACTATCATCGATCACTAAGATCCGGCGGTTAAGAGTGCACACGGGATTCATGTCGGCATCGCCTCTGCCTGAACCGGAAGGGTCAGGATAAAGGTCGCACCTGTTCCAATCCCATCACTATGGACCTGCAACGACCCACCCATACTGTGAATCGTGCCCATCGAACTGTGCAATCCAATCCCATTGCCATCGTGTTTAGTCGTGAAGCCGCGAGTAAACATCCGCGCCAGATGTTCTGGAGCAATCCCAATACCTGTATCTCGAATTGTCATGACAACAGACAAACCATCCCCTGATCGACCTTCTACCCCTACTGTGAGGAAATGACTCGAACCGCCTTGCAATTGCATCGCTTGCTTGGCATTTCTCAGCAGATTCACCAGAATTTGGAGCAGCTGATGCCTATCAACCAAAACAGCCGGTGCAGGCTGATAATCCCGCTGAATCCTGAGCCACTTCGCATCCCCAGGTTGAAAACTTAACTCCACCGCTTGGTCCACAAGTTCGACGACTGAGAGAGACTCGCACATCCCCCGGGACTTCGCCATCGTCTGATGTGAAAAGATAATCTGTTTCACATGATCGATATTACGAACCAATCCCTGGATTTCCTTCAGAACCGTCTGTTGCTCTTCTATGAGATGACTCCCCAATTTCACGAGCGCTGGCGGAATTCGTTTCCCTTTGTGGTCCTGAGTCAGAAACCTTCCCCAATCCTCCCCGTGTCCCTTTAACAGCTCCGCGATCCGATGGACCAACACCACCGAAGACTGATTAACCAACTCATGAACCACATTCACAGCCACATTGACGCTATTGAGCACGTTGCCGACATTGTGCAACACTGTCGAGGCAATCTCCGCCATTTCATTGTGAAAAGAGGCGTCTTCCAACTGCCTCTGCAATTGATCCCTTTCCTGTAAGACTCGCTTACGAAGCCTCCCCTCCCGGATTGCCCATTGCATCGCAATAGCTAGCACATTTTCGTTGACCAACCAATCAATAGCAGCCTCACCTATATCCTCGACAGCAGAGTCAGCCTCATCGATCAATCCCATAATGAGTGCATCGCCGAATATGCTCTTGATATCCCCCGCCATTCCCGTTCTCCCCCCTTCCGCCCGACAGTCAAGCAGAATGAGATCGTAGGGGTTTCTTGGGTGAATCGAGGAAAGAGCTATTGAGGCGTTGCCTAGCCAGGTAATCTGAATAGTGGAACCCTGAGAAGCCAAAACCCTTTGGCAGGAGAGAGAGAGGTCAACTTCCTGAAGACCGACCATTCCCATCCGAAGGGACGGGAGCTCGGAGGTCACCTGACAATCAGAATTCAACATGGAGAGAGTCATCACATGAGGAGCACAGGCTGCATTGATTCATGACGGGCGACAAACAGTTCATGAATTGGCAGACGTCCACCACAGGGAAATCGATTGTGTTCTTAACTTTCTTTCGTAGAAATGGGTTGCAACTAACGCACCAGCTCACCTGAGTTGAGGATCGGCTGATACGAAGACTCATCAGATTCCAAGGCATTTCGTCGATCACCCCAGCCTCAGGATGCCTTCCTACATACCTATTCACCCTTAGGGAGGAAGAGAAAGTTTCGGATGACCCCTAGTTAGTTGGCTTTGACCGTTTCTTCAGCCCGTTCTTCGGCCCATCTGGCCAACAAATCCAACTGAGATTTTGCTTGACGCGATTCCGCCCACCGCTTGGTCAAAGAATTAGCCAACTGCCAGACTTCAATATTGTCAAACGGCTTACGTAAGATAAGAAGCTGGCCATTCTTATTCAATCGTTGAATGACATCTTCCCAGGCATGGTCCGAAAATGCCGTGCAGATCACGACCTGCAAATCAGGATCTTCCTGCCATAGATGCTCCACGGTCTCCACTCCATCCCAACCGGGAGGCATGCGCATATCCACAAATGCGACCGCATATGGCCGCCCAGCCTTCATCGCATCTTGCACCATTCGATGCCCCATTTGTCCTTGGTCCGCCGTTTCCACCTCAAATTTTTCAACGATTTTTTGTTCTTCCACATCATCAAACAATTCGGCCCGAACTGATTGTAGCAGCGAGACGTCTAATGAACGCTCAAGGATTTTGCGAAAATCATCGTGGATGGCCACGTTATCATCAATCACCAAGATACGCCGATTGGCTTTTTCCATGTCCATTACCGTTCTCCCTCCATGTGAATAACTGGCACATCAAGTGTAAACATTGCTCCCTGCTTCGGACCATCACTCCACACACGCAGTGATCCGGCAAGCTCTTTGGCCGCGATAGCACTGGCATGAAGATTCGGCAACAGATCTGACTGAGCCCCTGGAACCTGTGGAGAAAATACCCGCGTCAGACAATCCGATGGGATTCCAACCCCGGTATCCGCGACCTGCAAGCGGACAAACCCTTCTCGATCTGGGCATGGCAAGACATAAAGAGTGAGGCGATGGGACTGGCCGGTCATCTCCCGCATGGCATTGATCGCATTCCGGATAAGGTTCACCAGTATCCGAAGGAGCTTGGAAACTTCCAGAATACCTTCGCCAACCCGTTGATACTCCCGAAACACATGAATCCCCATCCGATCCAATTCACCCTGATGAGGCGCCAGAGCCTCATCCATGACTGTCGCAAACTGAATGGTATCTTTAAATCCCCCTGCACGATGTGGCGTCTGTCCGGCCGTGAGTAAAAATTCCAATTGCTCAAGGTAATAATTAAGTGTGGTTAATTCCGTCAGGGTATGTAGATGGTTATGCGTCAATTCCTGACTCAACTGCCCCAAGAAATGGGGGATCTTTTTCCCTTTGGGGTCCTGAGTCAGGTACCTCCCATAATCATGGCTATGGGCCTCCAACATATCCGCAACCCGACCAACATCATCCACATGAAATTCCCGAAGTCGATGATTAATCAACCCGGCAGAGACATGTATGCTATTCAACACGTTCCTCATTTTATGGAAGACGGACTCCCCCCCTTTTCCCGTTTGGACATCCAAAACTCCTGCCGATGTCGTCTGAGTAGTCGTCATTGCGAGAAAAGAAATTGAGAGATAGTTACTGGACTCACCCGAATACTACAATTGATAAACTCCAGGACTCTGAAGTCTTTACCGCAACCCCACCGTTAAATTTAAAAAGAACAAAGAACAAAACCCTAGCTGTAACGCATGACACAACATACGGTATAAATCGGCTATAGAAGAAAAAACCTTAAGACCATTGAAAGCATTTCTTGCATCTTCTTTGGTCTGAAGGTACACCAGGAATACCTGGGGGGAGAAAGGACACCAAAATACTAAAAAGACTCGGCATATCGTGCGGACTCAAGAGAAAGCGGATTCTTAAAAGCTATCCGGCAGAGCAAAAAAAATAAGAGCGCAAGGCCTGTTGAATCTTTGAGCAGAAGGGGTTCATCCCATCGACAAAATGATCCGTCTTGTGAAATTCCCCGCTTTCAAACCCTACTCGCGCTGCAAAATGCGAAAAATATTTTCTTGATGATACAGACTATATCCCCCAAATATCGCTTGAACCTTGATGCCGCAAAGGCCCCCATGTGGTCAACAACATGAGCCAAAACGATTGACGGGAAGGCATGGCTCATCCAATATTACACAACTAAGTTTTACCGCTATTTGGGAAGTAATGCCCCCAGATGAGCCATGCAGAATTTCGCAACCCGTTTTCACTGAAAAATTGTAGAACCCATGTTAACATTCAACCATCTGGCATCCTGGCAAACACCCGTGCCCCCGACAGATGGTGGACACTTCCAGAATTTCAGCCACAATACTTTTCTGTTTTCCTTATTCGCGATATTTTCTCCAAGTCTCCTTGACCTTAATGCAAACCTAGGAAGAGAAAAAACCCACATCTTGTGACCAAGATTACTGAATCATCCTCAACATCCTCTCCGCCCTTTCCCGTGCAATCCTCAGCTCTCCACGGACTGCTGGTAGCACAATTTTTTGGAGCCTTCAACGATAATGCCTGGAAACTCATCGTCGCCCTCCTGGCTATCAAGCAGGTCGCCGCCTCCGCAGGCGTCTCAGGGCCGGCCTTTGAAGTCGCATCACAAGCCAAAACCACGCAAGCCTTCGTCGTCTTTACCCTTCCCCTAATGATAATTTCCGCCTTCGCCGGGGTGTTCTCCGATCGGTTCAGTAAGCGAACGGTCATCGTGGTCATGAAGGCTGTGGAAGTTTTGTTAATGGGAGCCGGCACCATAGCCCTTTTTTTAAATCCGCTGGGAGGGGTCCTGCCCCTCTTGGTGCTCGCCGGAATGGGTGCCCAAAGTGCCCTCTTTAGTCCTTCCAAATATGGGATTCTTCCCGAACTACTGCCTCACCAACGCTTGTCATGGGGAAACGGTCAACTGGAGATGTGGACCTTCATCGCTATCATCGCAGGGACCGCATTGGCAGGTCCCTTGCTGGACCTTGCCGGCCATACCCCATGGCTGACAGGCTTAGTGCTGATGATGTGCTCAGGGGCAGGATTATGGGCTTCATTGTCTATTCCCTCCGTCCCACGAGCCCGGCATGAGGGTGGGGTGCGAGAAACCTGGTATGCGGCAATTGAAGCCATTCAATCAGATCGTGTCTTGAAAT
Source organism: Nitrospirota bacterium (assembly GCA_029865515.1). Taxonomy (GTDB): domain Bacteria; phylum Nitrospirota; class Nitrospiria; order Nitrospirales; family UBA8639; genus Nitrospira_E. The sequence goes on along the minus strand of JAOUGQ010000048.1, from coordinate 1,081 downwards.
TAGGCATCCTGGGGGCCATTGCGTTTTGGACGTTGGCTAGCCTGGTTGGCCAAGATGTGTTGATCTACGCCAAAGCCGTCCTCCAATTGTCTGACTCCCTTTCAGGGCTCCCACTGGCAGCCTTCGGAGTCGGAGTGGGCATCGGGGCCCTGTTGGCTGGAAAGCTATCAGCGGCGAAAGTAGAATTGGGCTATCTGCCCTTGGGAGGCATCGGGATAACCGCGAGTCTCTTCACCTTAGGGTTGCTCACGCCCCGATTAGGTGGAACCCTCCTGGCCATGGCGTGTCTCGGCCTCGCCAGCGGATTTGTGGTCGTGCCGCTCAATGCCCTCATTCAATGGCGATCACCGGCTGACCGACGAGGCGCCGTGATCGCCTTTGCCAATACTCTGGTCTTTGGAGGAGTCCTGGTGGGATCTCTGGGATCAGGATTCCTCGCAAAGATCGGACTCAGCGCCAGCAGCATTTTTATCGTATCCGGTCTTGGGAGCGCAGCTCTGACCATTGGGGCGCTTCGGGTCCTCCCCGAAACCTTTATCCGGTTAATGCTCGTCGTGTTCACCCTCACCATCTATCGGCTCACCATCACCGGACGAGATCGTATCCCGCAAGAAGGTGGGGCACTCCTAGTACCCAATCACGTCTCCTTCATCGACGGCCTGCTCCTGCTCGCCACCACCGACCGTCCCATTCGATTTCTTGTCGATCAATATTATTATGAGCATCGCGTTCTCAATCCCTTTGCCAAGATCATGGGAGCGATTCCGATCTCATCGGACGGATCTCCCAGGGAAATATTACATGCGCTGCGTCAAGCGGGACAAAGCCTTGACCGGGGAGAACTGGTCTGCATTTTTCCGGAAGGCCAAATTACCCGGACAGGGAATCTCTTGCCCTTCCGTTCAGGATTCACCCGTATCGTCAAAGGCCGGAATACCCCCATTATTCCCATCCATCTTGACCGGGTTTGGGGCAGTGTCTTCAGTTTCATCGGTGGAAGATTTTTGGCCAAGTGGCCTGCTCGCATCCCCTATCCCATTACGCTGTCCATCGGCGAACCACTCCCCTCCACCACATCAGC
>JAOUGQ010000324.1 GCA_029865515.1 Nitrospirota bacterium | reverse complement strand
CTCACCAAAGAACTGAGAACCACATACCCTCAAAGTGGGTAGGCATATCCTGCTCTCCCTGATTCCCCTCTTCTTGTCATCCCCGACAGTCGTTATCAGGGATCCATTCCCATTCTTGGCCATCCGGGAAAGTTCCCCTCTGTCATTCCCGCCAGTATAGTTATTACCTTTCAACGAAGACATGTCAAAAATCTCTCTCCATTTCAGGGAGAGAGGGTTGGGGTGAGGGTAAGGATTTATCCAATAGATAACGCACGAAAAACAGCAGGGACCTATCCGAAACAAAGACCAAAGATGGATGCCCGATGAAAAACGTCTGGAATGACGCGTGGTGATCTAGCTGTCCAATCACACCAATCGGAAATGGCACGTGTTCCTAAAAAACATACCTGTGCAAAACCACCCGGGCGAGAAGGCATCGAGAAGGTATTTTAGAAAAGACGAGGTTTACGGAAGGGAGAAATCTGAAATCTCATCACACACATCAAGGACAGGCAGAAAGCATTTCATCGCCCTGCCCGAAGAGAACGGGCGGGGAATAGGCGGCAACCTGCAGAGGAGCCGCATGGCGTGTTTCGGAAAGCCCTGATAGTGGTTCAGCGTGGCCCACCGCTGCCACTTGTACTGAGCCGGAGAGCGGAAGAAAGGGGCTGGCTAAAAAGGTCCCAGGCGTGGGCGCCAGACTGTCGGCCTTGGAATCGACAAAGGTACTAAAGTGGCCGCCTGCCCCCGCCACACACTTGGCCCCGTAGAGGGTCGTCACCGGGGCCGTATTTTGGGGCAACGGCGCAATGATGCCGCTCAGGAATTTCGTGGGGGCTTGAATATTCACCGACCCGCTGATGCCTAACGCGGACGAGGCATCCAATACACTGAATGGATCGACTAAGACCGCATCGTTGGCAATCAGGGATATATTCCCCCCCTGCCCCTGCACTGCCTTGGCAAGGATCTGGCTGTTTTGAAGTACGATGTAATCCGGATCTAAACTGATATCGCCCCCAGCCGTGGTCACATTGCCCTGGACCGAGCTTTCAATGGTGCTATCGACCAGGTGAATCGTGTCGTTGGCTTTGAGCTTAATTCTCCCACCTGAAGCTTGAGCCGCCTCCGTGGTCACGGTGCCCTGGTCGAGTAGGATTGTGTCCTGGGCCGTGATGTGAATGTTTCCGGCATTGCCCGGACCACTGCTGCTGGCTGAGACTGTAGCGCTGTTACTGAGAGTGAAATTCTGTCCAGTGGTCAACGAGATCGTCCCTCCCACACCAGAGCCGGGCTCCGTCCCCGTTGATTGACTGAACACTCCACCCGGCGTCCCATCCTGCAAGGTCCCGCTAATAGAAATATTTCCCGAAGAATTTACATTTATCCCACCACCCTTACCTTCGGTAGCCGTACTGCTGTTAAGCTGAGCCCCTTTTTCCAGGACCATAGAATTTGTCGCAATATTAATATTTCCCGCATCGCCGCAGGGCCCCAAACAATTCCCACCCAAGGAGGCCGTAAAAATCCCAGAACTCTGAAACTCACCAAAATTCCTTAACTCCCCAACAACTTTCTTGCCGGTCTGGCCCGTGCTGGAGAAGGTTTCGGCGTTGATAAAAATGTTACCCCCGGTGCCGCTAGAACCGGTTGAGCTGTTGATTTTTGAGCCTCCCTCTAACATCATTGTGGGAGTGGTAATCAGGATGTCTCCGGGAGCTCCTTTCAATTCGATCCCCGGTGACGCAAAAGAATTACTTGCAATGGAACTAGGCTTATCATCGAAAGAAGATGGAGCACCAGGATTCAACAGTGAAAGTCGTTCGGTGGCGATGATTGTAATGTCTCCGGCGTCCGCATTTTCCTTTGTCGTGGATACGATACTGCTTCCCGAAAGTTCAATGACCCGTCCTGTTATGGTAACCGCACCACCCGGAACAGTCCGGTTTATAGTTTCAAATAGGGAGTCTGACATGGTAAGAATGTCTGCGTTGACGGTCACGTTACCACTTTGAGTCCAACCCGTCGTCGAAATATTACTCTGATCAAAATTGATTTCATGGGCCTTCAACGTCACATCCCCGGACCTTCCGCCACCAACATCGTTGATGAAATCAAAGGAATCGGTAATGATATCCGAAAAGTATAAATTAATTTTCTCAGTTGCCGAGATGGTAACGTTTCCGGCCTGGCTGGCCCCTTCACCGCCGTTAAAGAACGAATAGTAGCTTCCGGTACTGAAAAAAGAGAAATCATTAAAAAAGTTATTTGCAGTAATGGACAAATCTCCTCCCTTGCCGGTGTTCAATCCGTCGTTGCCGGTGCTGGCAAGGAAGGCTATAACATCAAAGTTTAGGTCCCCTGTGACCGTTATATCGCCCTGGCTGGCCATGGTTATATTCCCCGCATTTCCCGGTCCGAATGTTTGAGTATCGATAATCGGCAGCAAGAAATTCCCCTCATTCAGGAACTCTTCACTTGGTATTACAGAAAAGTCCATGTTTCCGCCTGATTTTAGCCTAATGTCTCCAGCATTACCCGTTCCGCGCGTTCTGGCAGTTAGAGCCGGACCGTCTACGGCCAAAATGGAAAGGTCACCGGTAACATCGACGTCGATGGCGGTTGAGGCTCCATCACTATCAACCGTGTCCGCCGAGATGGTTGCATGAGTCATCATCAATTGACCACCTCGAATGATGACAGTACCCGCCGCATCGGCGGAGACATCCAAGAGCGCATCTTCCGACAGAGAAATGCTTCCCATCGTGGTGAACGACTGGCCGTTGACGTTCTGGGCGCTAGCATAGGTGTCGGCCAATACCTCGCCCGGCGAGCCCACGCTGGCGAGGGCAATTTTTCCACCCGGCGCGTTGAGACCGCTGCCGATCGTGATGTCTCCTCCGACGAGCGAAAGCGTTTGTCCCTCTGTAACGGTCAACGTGCTTCCTTCTACCGAAATCGGCGCGGGGTTCGATGCCAGAAAGCCAAAGGCCGCGACCGGCGCCACACTCAACAGGGCATCCTGCGCACTCGGCATGGCGGTGAATTGGACCCCGTCGGCGAGCCTCAAGTAATCCGCAGTGGTGAAATGGGTGGCCCCGCCCACATTCAAAGAGGCATTCGGGCCAAAGACAATCCCGGCGGGATTCATGAGAAACAGATTGGCATTTCCAAAGTTTTGGGTCTGAATGGTTCCGAAAATGTTGGAAGTATTGCCGCCGGTAACGCGGCTCAGGATATTGGTCGTCGGAAGCCCGGAATCATTCAGGAAGTTGGCGATGTTGTTCGTCGGAACCCCAAACTCTCCGAAGCTGTGGAACAGGTTAGCCCCGCCACCAGGCCTTGTCCCGCCGGTAATATTATGCTGGACCACACCCCCCGGAAGATTTATCGGGGTACTCACTTGCGTGTTGAGCCCTGATGACGTGATGGGAGGCGGCGGCACCTGCGCCGCCGCTTCAGTAAAGGTCTGCATCGGGAGTAAAATACTCCCAATGACTCCACTCAACCCCAAACTTAGAAAAAGGGAAAATTGGTTTTTCAAAAGGTTCCTTATACAGAATTTCATTAGTTATGGATTGGATGCACAGCGACAAGGATTGTTTTTACAAATTGTAGAGGAACCACCATCATTGCAGCCTAGCTTATTTTGATGCTGTAAAATGCACGTGTTTG
>JAOUGQ010000301.1 GCA_029865515.1 Nitrospirota bacterium | reverse complement strand
AATATCTCGTGGTGTCTCCATCACGCTGAGACCTTCACAGGACTTGAACCACTGCCGGTTTTCATCAACAAGGCTAACAAGTGCGATAGGCACCCCGAACATCCGCTTCGACATACGAGTCAGACGATCAAAGCGTTCCTCTTGGGGGGTATCCAGGATGTTGAGTGACCGAAGTGTGGTCAGTCGAGCCTTCTCGTCTTGTGGAATGTCAGGCGTTTTCAACGCCTCCTCCTTCGTTTTGTATTATAGAATGGCGCATCTGGCCTCCGCCCGACGACCACCACGCGTTGCCGCGTCTGCGGCAACAATGTACCGATCGAAAAGACTTGAGGCCGGCCCGGTCAACTCCAACGGCTTCCCCGACGACATACTCCACGCCACGAGGCTGATCTGTTACGCCCGCCCCCCATGGGTGTGCTCCGACAGATTCATGTTAAATTCTTTCCCGTCCGTCAGCGATAAGCGGCCTTCCTCATCCATGAACTTCAGCTCATCGAGCACAACGGTCTGGGGTATCTGGTAGACGAGGAGAGTCCCCGAGGAAAGGGACAAAACTTTGGTTCGCTTCTCTGCCTTCTCGATCATCCGCCCCCTCATAATGTCACGGACGTAGGAGCAGCCCGTGACCTTGACCACCCCCTCCTGGTAGGCATCAACCTGACCGACGAAGAATCGCACCTCGTCCTTCTCGAAGAGACGTCGGTGAGCGACAATGAGCTTATCCCCCTCTTTCAGTAGCATCTGACACTCCTCCATGGTTTAAATACTTTCAGCCGGCGAACGGCCCCCCACACTTTAGTTCAGCGTCGGCCACAGGGCTGTCCACTGCAAAAATTTTCATACCACCATATTTACAGTTTTCGGCCTCAGGGTTTCGTAACTTGATGAGTGGGATTACATGACGCATGACCCAAAACATCCCAACGAACGTTGGGATCATGCCGAGGGGTGGCCTAGCGATATCACGTCACGTACATTCAGAACCTGGAAATCGCCTTTGCTCAAGAGCGCGCATAAAGGATACGGTCAAACGCCATTTCTGAAACGCAACTAAATACTCTTTGACCATTTTTTCATGGCCAACACCAACATTTCGAAGTCCAATGCCTAAGTTGGATGCAGTCATTTGGAAATCCAAAGATAGTCGCAAACGCGTGCCGGGCCACAAGGCTCCCAACCCCTTTTTCTGTTGAAGGGAGGATCGAGGGTATCGACCAGAAGGAAGCTATTCTAATTCGATTCCCTCATGCGCCAAGACCACGGTTTCCATGACGACTTCGTTGCCGTCGGCATTCAAGTCCGTGGTGGTATATTTTATGGGCCAGGAATCCCGGAATTTCCATCGAGCCACTTCTTCGCGGGAGGCATTCAATAACGAGATGATCCCATTCCGCCGCTCGACCTGACCGGTCAAAGTCTCTTTCCACCAGTTCCACAATTCCCGGTTGGTGGTCATGGCTCGTTTGAGAGTAATCGGTCCATAACCGCCACATCCCGGGAGCTTCCGTCCTGGACCAACAGCATTGCCTTCGCGATATTCAATAACCGTGATTTCCCCCACAGCCATAAGGACTTCGGTAAATCCCGATTCCGTCAGACCGTCAATCTGAACCAAAAACTGGCAATTGCGATACAGATTCTGATGAGGTGCCGCAGCCATGATCTCCTCCTTCATTCAAAAATTCAGCTGCCCCTCCCATCCTTTAGGAGAGAGGTTTTTTTACACGGATATATCCCAAGTCCCGAAAGACCTCAAGATTATGGATTGACCGGGTTTCGTATCGACGCCCGGCATCTTCCTCAAAGCTCGCTCGCGCGACTAATCGAAGTGGTTCGTTTCGTTGAAAATAGGCGGCACTTCGATCCAGCACAGTCTGGATTTCTCGATCCGGTCCCAAAAATTCCAATTGTGTAAACAGCGGGAGTGTATCCATTCCCTTAGTACCTTCTAAGCCCTTGAAGGAATGGTCAAATTTGATACGTATATGAAACGCGGGCTTGGGCCCAATATTCCGCACCACCATCCATAACATGCCCTCCACCAACAGAATTTCAAAAATCACATGGGGACTCGTGAGCGTCGGCCTTCCTATACGAACGGAGGCACTGCTGGCCTGAGGCAAAGATCTTTTTCCTATCACCCTGGACCGTTTCGTAGAGGTCTTTTTGGCAGGAGACATCGTCAAGAATACAACGCGTTATCTGTAGGGATCAAAGGACTACAACAAATGATGCATGACTCAACCACTAGGACCTGAAGGAGATCTTACCTCGGATCACCAACGAGATTCACCTCTTGGCAGCAGCACCTTTAGCTCCCTACCTTCATTACTGCTGACAGCCCAAAAAGATTCCGACAACAGGCTAACAGCCATATTTACATCCAAAGAAATTCGTATGCGCGTGTTGCCATAAAAGCTTTTGCCCCATTTTTATTTTCCGAGCCGGCATAACCATTTTATGCTTTTCCCGTTCATGGGGTGCCAGGATTGCAAAGGGCCATGGCGTGGGGGACCGGACGCCAAATGTCTCCGTCGTGTTCATCGTCTGTGCCGACGCTAAACCGGCTTGATGGCAGCCGTAGAACAGGTTCTGCAATCACTTCAATTTTCATACTCTCAAACATCCACGTTTCCGGAGAGCTTTCTTCCTGAAATGCGTAACTGTTGCTCCCTGGTTCATACGCCCAGATTCCCGGGCTATGCACTTTCGATCGGAAGGGACCATCCTCACCGGGATCACTGGTCGCTGATGTCCACAGACGCCAGGAGTCCTGACCTGAGGGTTCTAAAAAAAAGATCTCCAATCCCCCGATCCCCGAGAGGATTGCCTTGAACAATATATTCTCCCTGCTGAATAAACGAAGGACGACCCGTTGCCCGTCCTGAAATTTCTCCTCATTGAAGAACTGCCGGATGTTCCGCGCTCCCTCTCAACTCGAAAATGAGATACACCTGGTCGCCAGGTCCACGGACACAACCGGCTCCTTCAATTTGTTCGGCAGAAGGCATTGAACCGTTCTGCCAGGTTTCCAGCATTGATCGAGGTTGAAAAGTTGCAACCACCTTTGCGGTAGCATCTGAGCCTGCCAAGACCAACCTGACATGAAAAATTCGCACGAACTTTCCCTTTGTAAACCCGCTCTCTACAAGCAAGTAGTTTCCCGGCTTCCCATAGACGGAGCACACCGCCTCTAGATCGTTTGGCATCTCAGGAGGGGCCAACCCCTGGATTTCCACACTTTGTACTCGATACCCATCCTCATGCACCCTCAAGAGCCCCAGGCTTGGCTATGCCCCCTGGCTTGCTTTTCGTCCGTCACGATCAAAAAAGCATCTTCGGCCACTCGGACCATTCCGCTGATCCCCATACGGGGCACGGAAAGAAAGGAGTGAGTTGGAAGAGTCTGCCCTGGTATTGAGCAGCCAAGAATCGGCAGTAGCATTCCGGTTACCAGGAACACCAAGTGGATTTTCTTGTCCCACCATTTCATTCGGAGTTTCATGGTTTGCCTCTTCCGAGTCTCAAATTTTGAACCGTCTTTACTGGTAAGAAAGAAGTAATTGCGGAGAATTCTTGGTCAATTGACAAAATAAGTCAAGAATATGGATGCGGGGTCACGCCGGAAGCATCCCATTTACCATGCCGTCTGTTTCCGCCGGATCCGAGACCTTTCGGGGAAAATGTGCTAGCATTCCACACAAGCAGTACCGCAGCATTCCCATCTGCATTGAAAAATTCATTAGGTCTTAGTTTTTACAATAAGACGACCGATACATCACATAACGGCAAAGAACGGACCTTTCTGTCCCTCTTTGTCTTTGTTCCCGCAAATAGAAGGAGTCTCCGCCCATGCTCTGGTGGCATTGGTCAATATTGGGCCTAGTTTTAATCGGGATGGAAATCCTGACACTGGGCGGTCTCGGGAATTTTTATTTTCTGTTTTTCGGGGTGGCAGCCTTGATGGTGAGTGCCCTGGCCG
>JAOUGQ010000300.1 GCA_029865515.1 Nitrospirota bacterium | reverse complement strand
CGGAATCCACAAACGGGATGATGTCGTGCGTGTAATGGAAGCCGGGGCAAAGGCCATGCTGATCGGTGAGTCGCTTTTGCGCGCAGATTCCATTGAATCCAAAATCCAAGAATTATTACGTCCCCACACAACCACGAAAGAGGAAGTGGCCACATCCCGTTGGATCTAATGTCGGAGGCGGGTCTGATGCTATTCCCTACCACCTTCTTTTTCTGTTCGGGCAGTCGGGCCCGGAATGTGGCCAACCCTTTATGAGCAGATTTCAAAATTCGTCTCTAAAGGGTCTGTTGAGTAAAATGATTTTTTGTGGGAACTGAAATCGTAACCCATTGTTTTCAAAGAGGTGCGGATTTCAAAAAACCGCCATTTTGGCAATTAGTCAACACTCCTCTGAAGAAAACCCTGAGGATAACGTATTCATTGCCGGAAAATGCTCGAAGTGCTTATGCCTCCTAAGATAAAAATCTGCGGAATCACCAATCAAGAGGATGCCGAAACCGCGGTTCATGAAGGGGCCGATGCCCTGGGTTTTGTGTTTTATTCTCAAAGTCCTCGATATGTTGAACCTGCCGTTGCCAAGCGGATCATCGAGAGTCTCCCACCCTTCGTGCTCCCCATCGGGGTGTTTGTTAATCAAGATCTCGACACAGTCAGAGGCCTTTTTGATGATTGTGGATTGGCTCTGGCGCAACTCCACGGTGATGAATCTCCAGGATTTTGTGAATCCTTGAGGCGCCCGGTATTACGGGCTCTTCGGTTGCGAGACCGGACCAGCTTTTTAGCGTTGGCTGAGTTTAAAGGTCGTATGGGTGTGAGGGGATTTGTAGTCGATGCGTTTTCAGAAATGGTTTACGGAGGAACCGGACACACGACGGATTGGTCCCTTGCCGCCGAGGTGGCAAAAGCCGTTCCTATTTTATTGGCGGGTGGATTAACGTCTGAGAATGTGCAGGAAGCAATTCGGCAGGTGCAACCCTACGGAGTCGACGTGAGTAGTGGCGTGGAACAAAGCCCTGGGCGCAAAGATTCGGCCAAAATTCGCGCCTTTATCCAATCGGTTCGTCTTGTGTGTTAGCTGTTCCATCGCTATACTCTTTTCTTTTTAATTCGCATTCTAAGAGAGATTTCTATGGCAACCTCTCCTGATACACACGGCCGTTTCGGGCAATTCGGGGGCATGTATGTTCCGGAAACCCTCATGCCGGCCATTCACGAATTGGAAAAGGCGTATCTCGCTGCCAAACGAAGCCGCCCCTTCCAACAAGAGTTTCACGATTGCCTCAAGCACTTTGTCGGTCGGCCAACTCCCCTCTTCTTCGCCGAACGTCTGACCAAAACTCTTGGTGGGGCCAAAATCTATCTTAAACGAGAAGACCTTTGCCATACCGGAGCCCATAAGATTAACAATACGGTGGGTCAAGCATTGCTCACACGACGTATGAAGAAGAAACGCGTCATTGCCGAAACCGGGGCCGGGCAGCATGGTGTAGCCGTCGCGACTGTGGCAGCGATGTTTGGCCTTGAAGCCGAAATTTACATGGGCACAGAAGACATGGAACGCCAGGCGTTGAATGTTTTCCGGATGCGGTTACTCGGCTCGAAGGTGACGGGAGTGAATGCAGGGAGCCGCACGCTCAAAGATGCCATTAGCGAGGCCATGCGTGACTGGACGACCAATGTTGGTACGACCCATTACCTGCTGGGATCGGTCCTTGGCGCGCATCCGTACCCGATGATGATTCGAGATTTTCAATCCGTCATCGGGCGAGAAACCCGCAAACAAATCCTTGCGTTGGAAGGTCGCTTGCCTCACTGTCTCGTGGCCTGCGTGGGTGGCGGCAGCAATAGCATGGGACTGTTTTATCCTTTCGTCAAAGATACCAAAGTGCAAATGGTCGGAGTGGAAGCCGGTGGGTACGGCATAGGAAGCGGGAAACATGCCGCGCGCTTTTCCGGAGGAAAACCGGGCGTCTTGCATGGAACCATGACGTATCTCCTTCAGGATGAGGACGGTCAAGTGAGTCCCACGCATTCGGTGTCTGCGGGCTTGGACTATCCTGCGGTCGGGCCTGAACACAGTTACTATCATGACGCGGGACGAATCCGGTACACCTCCGCCACTGATGCCGAAGCCTTGGAGGCGTTCGATTTGCTCGCCCAGAAAGAAGGTATCATCCCCGCTCTTGAAAGTGCTCATGCCGTGGCGGAAGTCGTCAAGCTGGCCCCAACGATGAAAAAATCGCAGATTCTGATCATGAATCTCTCCGGGCGTGGAGATAAAGATGTCCAACAATTAGCCAAAATGCGAGGCATTCCTCTTTAGAAGCACCTGGGAGTCATTCCCTGTTGTCTTGAGAAGTAACGTGTGCATGGCGAATAAGCAACCTGTAAATTCATCCGTGAAATTTCATTTATGAGTAATCGGATTCAAAGCACATTCGAAAAACTCCACACAAAAGGTGAAAAAGCCCTTATCCCCTACATTATGGCTGGTGATCCGACATTAGCCATGACAGAATCTCTAGTTTTGGCTTTGGAACAGGGAGGGGCCGACCTAATCGAATTGGGTGTGCCATTTTCTGATCCCATTGCAGATGGTCCCGTGATTCAACAAGCCGCGGAACGGGCCCTCCGTTCCGGTACGACTCTCAAGAAAATTCTAGCTACCGTCACCAATATTAGGAGGAAGACCTCCATTCCCCTTATCCTCATGGCGTATTACAACTCGATCATGGCCATGGGAATCGAGGCTTTTTGTGCGCAAGCGGTTCAAGCTGGCGTCGATGGGCTCATTGTGCCGGATTTGCCACCCGAAGAATCCGATCTCCTCTATGAAGCCACGCAGGCTGCAGGTGGACCTGTGATTATTTTTCTTCTGGCCCCCACCAGCACTGCGGAACGACGACGCGCCGTGATGAAGCGAACACACGGATTTATTTACTATGTCTCTCTCACCGGCATTACCGGTGCCAAGCTAACCGATCTCAGTCAGGTGCGCCAAAGTGTGGAGGTTATTCAGCGAGCCTCTCGAAAGCCTGTGGCCGTGGGATTTGGTATTGCCTCCGCTGATCAGGCTCGGGACGTTGCGCAATTTGCGGATGGGGTCATTATCGGAAGCGCACTGGTTCGAAAGATTTTTGAACACCATTCGGCCTCCACGTTTCTTTCTGATATCCAACGCACGACGCACCAGTTGAAATCCGTCCTGTTGCCCGTAACGGCTACACCCTAGCCAACCCGGCATTTAAAAGGGGTAAGGTCTCCAGGCATGCTCTTGATGCTGACGGGGTGAAATATTGGTTTCCATGTTCAGCATGAGATAGTTTCATGCAGTATGGCCGCCGGCTTTCCCTGATGCAATTTTCTGAGAATTGCAGCATCCTCCCTTCATCTCGAACGGATGTTTCCGAAAGGGGGCTTCATTCATGTTCAAAAGAGGAAGGTGAAGATGGCACCTGCCAGAAAAAACCCTCCCAAACATTCTACTCGAAGGCCGGCAAGAACGGTGTCGGCCGGTCAACCGAGGTCTGAAAGGTTCACGGTCTCTCCACCGTTTCGTCTTTCAAATCACCGGCTAGAAGGAAACAAGGTCAAGTATTTGGAGACCCCCAATAGAGGTGGTCCCATCCAACCGCAGTATTTGGTTTTTCACTATACCGCCGGGCGAAGCGCACAGGCCTCGGTTGACTGGTTGACCAACCCTGTGGCGAAAGCCTCAGCGCATTTGGTGGTGGGGCGAGATGGGACGATTACTCAACTGGCACCTTTTACGACTAAAACCTGGCATGCGGGGGTTAGTCATTGGGATGGACGAACAGGCCTGAATCAGTATGCAATTGGGATTGAAATGGATAATGCGGGACCCTTGACCGCCGTGGGAGACAAATTGACGGCGTGGTTTGGAAAATCCTATCCCAAATCTCAAGCCATCTTTGCCATGCATAAATTAGATACGGAACCTAGTGTAGTGCGTCATAATTAACTTTACTT